>QAKL01000040.1 GCA_003343815.1 Clostridiales bacterium | reverse complement strand
TTTTGGTGGTGAACTGCCAGCGCATCACGCGTTCGGTGGCAGCACTAATTAACGGCATTACGTCCTTTGACAAACGCTTAAAGTTCGGCGGCGTGATTTTAAACAATGTCGCTCGCGCCAGACACCAAAATATCATGACGGCCTCGATCGAAAAATATTGCGATATTGAGATTTTGGGTGTTTTACCGAAATCGTCGGATATCGAGATCCCGGACCGTCATTTGGGCTTGATTCCTGCCGGAGAAATGGAGAGTTTGCAAAAGCGCGTCGATAAATTGGGAGCTTTGGTGAGCGATAATGTTAATATCGAGCGCATTTTGGAGATCGCAAAGAATGCTGCGCCTTTAGCAGGTGAGGTGAAAAACGCGTCTATAATCGATACAAAGGAAAAATGCACGATAGGCGTTTTGCGTGATCGGGCGTTCAGCTTTTATTATCCGGAAAATATCGAAGCTTTAAGCGAAGCTGGAGCAGAGATAGTTTATATTGATTCTATGCAGGATGAGCACTTGCCCAAAATCGCGGGGCTTTATATCGGCGGCGGTTTTCCGGAGGTCATGGCTGAGAAAATCTCAGCCAATAAAACATTAATGGCAGAAATTAAAACTCAGGCTGAAGCAGGGATGCCGATTTACGCCGAATGCGGGGGCTTGATGTATTTGTCAAAGCATATCGTAACATCCGAGGAAAGCTATCCGATGGTCGGCGTATTCGACTGCGATGTCAAGATGGAGAAAAAGCCGCAGGGTCACGGCTATGCTATCCAAAAAACGACTGCCAATCAGCCTTTTTTTCCAGCAGGGGAGGAAATATTAGGTCATGAGTTTCATAATTCGCGTATTATCAATTTAGCGGAAGATACGGCGTTTGCCTATGAAACCAAGCGCGGCAAAGGTATCCGCGATGGCGCCGACGGACTTATTTATAAAAACGTCTTGGCGTGTTATCATCATCTGCACGCAGCGGCGGTGGAAAAATGGGCACCTAATTTCGTCAAATTGGCTAATGCTTTCATTGATAAAAAGTAAATTTATCAATGAGGCGCCAAGTGATGAAAAAGATATAATATATTTATCAAAATTTGCTGAAATCCTCTTGCAAAATTGTCGCAAATATGGGATGATAGGTATGTGTTTGAGTACATTCATTTCGAATGTGTTAGGTTGCTGGGATTTCATGATTTTTTGCGAACAATCTAATTTAATCTGGAAAGGAGATGTACGAAGATGTATATGGTTTCTGTTGACGCTGATAAATGCGTCGGATGTGGTGCATGTGCTGCTGCCTGCCCCGGTTCCGTTTATACCATCGAGGACGGTAAATCCGTAGTCGGTGAGAATGAGTGCATGGGTTGCTATTCCTGCACTGCTATTTGCCCGGTTGAAGCTATTACTATAAGCGAGTTTTAATTTTGCGATGAGCATTAATTAACTATTATATTCTAATTCTACGGAGGTGTATGAATTTGTCAAGCAAAGCTAGACCTATGATTGATGAGTTAAAGAACGGCAGATGGCCTTCTTACATCAAAGAGATCGAAAAAAGTGCAGCTGACGGCAGTGCCAAGCACAGCAAACAATGTACTGAATTACTGAACTTGCTCGAAGATTCTTTTGAAGAAAAACGTCCGCACTGGAAACACGGCGGTATCGTCGGTGTTAGAAGTTACGGCGGCGGTGTTATCGGTCGTTATACTGACGATCCGGTTAAATATCCTGATTTAACCGAGTTCCACACCGTTCGTGTAAATCAGCCTTCCGGTTGGTTCTACAAATCCGACGACATTCGTACCTTGTGCGATATCTGGGAAAAACACGGTTCCGGTTTGACCAACTTCCACGGCGCTACCGGTGACGTTGTATTTATCGGTACTACTACCGAGCATTTACAGCCTTGCTTCAATGACTTATCCGAAGCTGGTTGGGACTTGGGTGGTTCCGGTTCTGACTTGAGAACTCCGAGCTGCTGCGTCGGCCCCGGCCGTTGCGAGTACGCTTGCTTCGACAGCTTGGATTTGTGCTACAACTTAACTCAGACCTACCAGACTGAGTTGCACAGACCGATGTGGCCTTACAAATCCAAAATCAAAATTTCCGCATGCCCCAACGACTGCGTATCCTCTCAGGCTCGTGCCGACATTTCCATCATCGGTAAATGGAGAGACGCTATCATCGTTGATCAGGCTGAAGTAGCTAAATATGCTGAAAGCGGCATGGATATCGAAAATTTGGTTTGTGGCTACTGCCCGACCCAATGCTGCAAATACGATGCAGATAAAAAAGAAATCATCATTGACAATGAGAACTGCACCAAATGTATGCACTGCATCAATGCTATGCCTAAAGCATTGCATGTAGGGCAGGAAAAAGGTGCAACCATCATGCTCGGTGGTAAAGCTACTATCGTTCAGTCCGCATTCTTATCTTGGGTTATCGTTCCTTTCATGAAATTGGACAAAGAGGACGATTATCAGAACCTGAAAGACTTCTTAGAGTTAGTTTGGGAATGGTGGGATGAGAACGCAAAAGTTCGTGAACGTCTCGGCGAGTTAATCTACAGAAAAGGTATGGCTGCGTTCTTAAAAGCAGTTGAATTAGACCCGATTCCGCAGATGGTAAATCATCCTCGTGAGAACCCGTACTACTTCTGGTATCCTGAAGATTTTAACGGAGGTGACAAATAATGATCGCACAATTCGCTCCTACTGACATCGGACCTCCCCATTACTGGGACAAAATGCCTGAAATGTGCCAGAAAAACTATGGCAAATGGCAGTATCATGAATATGAAAAAGTCGGCGTTATGAAACACGTCGGTCCTGAAGGCGCTCTTTACACTGTTCGTGTAGGTTCTCCTCGTTTGTTAAGTACTGTAACCTTAAGATGGTTCGCAGACTTAGCTGATCAGTATTGCGACGGTCATTTGCGTTTCACCAGCCGTCACAATGTTGAGTTCTTGTTAGTTAACCCTGATAACATTGATCCGTTGATCAACGTATTAGAGGAAGCTGGCTGGCCTGTAGGTGGTACCGGCAAATCTTTGAAAAACTTAATCCACACCCAAGGCTGGGTACACTGCCATTCTTCGGCTACCGATTCTTCCGGTACTGTTAAAGCAGTTATGGATGATCTCTATGATTACTTCAAAAGAGATGACCTGCCTGCTAAGTTGAAGATTTCTATGGCATGCTGCCTGAACATGTGCGGTGCAGTTCACTGCTCCGACATCGCTTTCGTTGGTGTACACAGAAAGATTCCTCGCGTAGATGACGCTGGTGTTGCAAACTCCTGCGAGATTCCTAACGTAGTAGCATCTTGCCCGAACGCAGCTATCAGACCTAATCCGAAAGCTAAATCCGTTACCATTAACGAAGAAAAATGCATGTACTGCGGTAACTGCTTCTCCGTCTGCCCGTCCTTACCGATTGCAGACCCTGAAAACGACGGTATCGCTGTATTCGTCGGTGGTAAAGTTTCCACTACCCGTAAAGGTCCGGCTTTCAGTAAGTTAGTAATTCCTTACATTCCGAACGAGCCGCCGCGTTGGGACAGTTTGGTAAAAGCTATCAGAAACTTGGTTGAGGTTTGGGTTGAAAATGCTCGTCCTGGTGAAAGATATGGCGAATGGATTGACAGAATTGGTTGGGAGAAATTCTTCGAATTAACCGGATTGGAATTCACCGATAAACATATCGACGACTTCACTTTCTCCGTGAAGACTTTCCGTACCAATGCTCAATTCAAATTCACCGAGTAATTTGGTTTCATAATTTGTTTTCAAATGAAGTAAACTATATTTACTAAGGTGGTGTTTAAAATGGCTGAGTATACTCAGGAAGAATTGGCAGCCAAAGTCTTGGAATTTTTGGCTCCGGAAGGCAAAAAAGCGAAAAACAAAGAAATCGCTACTGCTTTAGGTGTATCCAAAAAAGAAATTGACGGTGTTGTCAATGAATTAGCTAAAGAAGGTAAAGTAGAGTTCTTGTACTTAGGTACCTCTTACGTTACCTTACCGAAAGCGTAAGCCTTTAATCGCTTGATCTACTGTGCGGGACATTCCCGCACGGTATTTTAGGAGGGATAGATATGGCATTGATGGATGATTGCATTGAATGGCTGGCCTTTTGCGACGCGCTTGCTTATGAGATGAAAAACACTAAAGCCAGTGAGTATAAGCTGGGGATTGGTGAGGGCTTAGAGCAGGCCGCGGAAATGCTGCGGGTTTATTTAGTCGAATATCCTGAATTTGTTGATCCCAAACTTGAATTAGAAAAATATAAAATGTGAGGTGTCTACCATGCCAAGTATTGAAGTGAATGGCAAATCCATTGAGTTGGACGAAGACGGTTTTATTATTGACTTATCCCAGTGGGATGAAGATGTAGCTAGATATTTAGCTAAAGAAGAAGGTTTGGATGAGTTGACTGAAGAGCATTGGAAATTAATCAAATATTTGAGAGATTACTTTGCTGAGTACGGCATCGCTCCGATGATCCGTAAAATGACCAAACAGTCCGGCTTCTCCTTAAAAGAGATCTACGACTTGTTCCCGTCTGGCCCGGCTAAAGGTGCCTGCAAAGTTGCGGGTCTGCCGAAACCGACCGGTTGCGTGTGATTTTTATATCGCATAAAGCAGAAATTAAAGCTGATGAGTTTATCTCATCAGCTTTTTCTTTTACAATGTAATAGAACTTATTTTACAAAAGAAAAAGCACACCTTAAAGGTGTGCTTTGTGCATCTGTTTAAATCTTTAACTATATTATATGTGGGTTATATATTAAAATTAAAGTTTTACAACATTAGCAGCTTGAGGGCCTCTAGCGCCTTCAACTACATCGAATTCAACTTCTTGACCTTCTTCTAAGGATTTGAAGCCGTCTTGTACGATAGCGGAGAAGTGTACGAATACATCTTTACCGTCTTGGCCTTCGATAAAGCCATAACCTTTTTCTGCGTTAAACCATTTTACCTTACCTTGCATGAAAATCATCCTCTCAAGATTAAACTGTAGCATAATCTGCTACAATAAACATTATAACATTTTCCTTATAATTTAGCAAGAGTTTTTTTATTTTTTATTGGTAAATTTTATAATAGGAATTAATCACCAAGAAAAACAAAATTTATCTTAGCTATCAAGCTCTGTCTCAGCCGCGCTCGGGGATAATAACACCGTAGTTGCCGTCTTTGCGGCGGTAAACGACGCGTACTTCATGAGCGTCACCGTCTAAGAAAACGAAGAAATCATGTCCCAAAAGCTCCATTTGCATGATAGCTTCTTCTTCGCTCATGGGTTTCACGGTGAAATGTTTGGTGCGGATGACGCTTTTATCCTCAGCCGGGCTTTCAGGTACTTCCTCGCTGAATGTCGGGACATTAGCGCCAATTTCTTTGGCTTTTCTGTTGATACGGGTTTTGTATTTGCGGATCTGGCGCTCCAATTTTTCCTCGATAGCGTCGATAGAGGCGTACATATCGCCGCTTTGCGCTTCGGCGCGGAGGATAAAGCCGCTTAAAGGAATAGTAGCCTCAGCTCTGTGCACGGCGTGCTGCTCGACGATCATCGTCACGGTGCCGGTTATCTCCTCGGTAAAATATTTCTCCAGCTTGGCAAAGCGTTTATATACGTAATCATTCAACGCATCAGTGAGTTCGATGTTTTTGGTTTTGACTGTCAGTTTCATAAAAATCTCTCCTTTGTAAATCAATTGTGAATCTCTTGAAAGATATCTTTCATCTTTCTAACAATATTATAGCACATTCATGGAGAAAAGTAAATGATTTTTATAAAATTTTAATATAGGTTTAAAGCAAATATATTTACCTTTGAAGTAGAAATAAATTACAAGATATAGGATAAAAATAGTAGTTATTTTCGGAGCGAATAGATAAATTTTCCGGAAATCTCTTGTTTTTTAGCCTGTTTTGTTATATGATTAACTGTATGTAGGTTTCACCAAATCTTATTGAAGGGGTGCTTTTTGTGGGTATTGAAGTATTGTTTAAAAAGTTTAGCGATGATAATAAAAAGGATATAAAGAAGTTACAAAAAACTGTCGACAAAATTAATGCGCTTGAACCTCAGATGGAGAGTTTGTCTGATGAGGAGTTAAAGGGCAAAACGGCAGAGTTTAAGGCACGTTTGGCTAAAGGCGAGACTTTGGATGATTTGTTGGTCGAGGCTTTTGCCGTGGTAAGAGAAGCGTCCAAGCGTGTCTTGGGGATGCGGCATTTCGATGTGCAGTTAATGGGCGGTATCGTCCTGCATCAGGGGCGTATTTCCGAGATGAAAACCGGTGAAGGTAAAACTCTGGTGGCTACGCTACCACTTTATTTGAATGCTTTAACCGGAAAAGGTGTACATCTGATCACAGTCAATGATTATTTGGCGACCCGCGACAGCGAGCAGATGGGGCAGTTATATAATTTTCTGGGCATGTCGGTCGGTCTGATCGTCCATGGGCTTGATTTTGCCCAGCGTAAGGAAGCCTATGCTGCCGATATTACCTACGGTACTAATAATGAGTTCGGTTTTGACTATCTGCGTGATAATATGGTTATGCAGATGGATAATATGGTGCAGCGTGAATTAAATTTTGCCTTGGTCGACGAGGTTGACAGTATTTTGATCGACGAGGCGCGCACGCCGCTAATTATTTCCGGTGCAGCCGCGAAACCGCGTGAATTATATAAAACTGTCGCGAAATTAATCACGCGCTTGGAGGCAGATGTAGATTACACCGTCGATGAAAAGCAGAAAAACGTCACTTTGACCGAAGAGGGCGTCGCGCATATGGAAAAGCTTTTGGGCGTAGAAAATTTAGCAGACGAAAGCAATATGGAGTTAAGCCATCATGTTAACCAAGCCTTAAAAGCGCAGGTTATCATGAAGCGCGACCGCGACTATGTAGTGAAAGACGGCGAGGTCATCATCGTCGACGAATTTACAGGGCGTTTGATGTTCGGCCGCCGCTACAGCGAGGGTTTGCATCAGGCGATCGAGGCTAAAGAGGGTGTCAATATCGAAAAAGAATCGCAAACTTTAGCAACGATTACTTTCCAGAATTATTTTCGTATGTATCATAAATTGGCAGGTATGACCGGTACGGCGAAAACAGAGGAGGACGAGTTCCGTGCTATTTATGGCATGGATGTGGTGCAGATCCCGACTAATAGGCCGGTCATTCGCGTTGATAAGCCCGATATCGTGTACCGTACGCGCATGGGTAAATATAAAGCCGTCGCCGATATGGTCGAGGAATTGCACAAAAAAGGTCAGCCTGTTTTGGTCGGTACGGTTTCGATCGAAATTTCCGAGCTTTTAAGTGATGTTATTCGCCGCAAGGGTATCAAGCATAATGTCCTAAATGCGAAATTCCACGAGCAGGAAGCAGAAATTATCGCGAAAGCCGGAGAGTGGGGCGCGGTTACTATTGCGACTAATATGGCAGGTCGCGGTACTGATATCGTGCTCGGCGAGGGTGTAAAGGAATTGGGCGGCTTGTACATCATCGGCACCGAGCGCCATGAGTCCCGCCGTATTGATAATCAGCTCCGTGGTCGTAGCGGTCGTCAGGGAGATCCGGGTACGACGCAGTTTTATATTTCCTTAGAGGATGATTTGATGCGTCGATTCGGCTCGGACAATATCGCGGGCATGATGGACAAAATCGGTATGGATGACGATATGCCGATCGAGAATAAAATGATTTCCAAAAGTATCGAAAATGCGCAGAAACGCGTCGAGAGCCGCAACTTTGAGGCTCGTAAGCACGTCTTGGAGTATGACGATGTCATGAATAAACAGCGTGAGATCATCTACGGTGAGCGCCGCGAAGTATTGATGGAGCAGGATGTCAAGGATAATATCATGACTATGGTTGATAAGGTTGTCGATGAATTAGTCACTCGTGTAGCCGGTGAGGACGTTTATCCGGAAAGTTGGAATTTGGACAGTTTGGATCAAAGCTATGCCGATATTTTTGATATTGCCCACAGCGTGCCGCGCGATAAGGTAACGGAAATGACTGCTGAGGATGTGCGCGAGTATTTGAAAAATGCGGCGCATTTGCGCTACGATGAGCGCGAGGAAGAGCTGGGCAGCGAAATGATGCGTAGTTTGGAGCGCATGGTGTTATTAAAAAATGTCGACACTAAATGGATGGATCATTTGGACGCGATGGATCAGCTGCGCCAGGGTATTTATCTCCGTGCTTACGGTCAGCATAATCCTTTGATCGAATACAAAAATGAGGCTTTCGATGCTTTCCAAGCGATGATTTACGATATCCAGCAGGATACTGTTTCGATGATGTACCGTATCAAAGTGCAGGTAGTCGAAAAACCCAAAGAGCGCACCGATATTTTAAATGCGACGCACGGCGATGAGACTCCGGCAAAAAAACAGCCGAAAGTGAATAAAGAAAAAGTCGGGCGCAACGATCCCTGCCCCTGCGGCAGCGGCAAAAAATATAAAAATTGCTGCGGGCGCAATGAGTAGAAAATATCATTTTAATTTGAGCATAAATATATTATTTTAAGGATGTGACTTTATGGATTTCGAGATTAAAAAGACTCTGGAGGAAGCCAGAGCAATCCTAAAAGATTTGAGGGAGTCTCTTTGACTTCGCTACCAGAGAAAAGAAGATTAAAGAATTAGAAGAATTAAGCGCTGCGGCGGATTTTTGGGACGATCCGGACAATGCGCAGAAAATTATGCAGCAGATTACTTCTTTGCGCAGCAAAATTGAGCGTTTCAATGAAGTAAAGGGGATGCTTGAGGACTGCGAAACTTATTATGAAATGGCGAAGGAATCCGGCGACGACGAGGAATTATGGCAGGAGACTGCAGACAGTTTGAATCCGATGATGAAAGAATTGCAGGCTTTCGAGCTGGAAACGCTTTTAAACGGCGAATATGACGCTAATAACGCAATTATTTCCATTCACCCCGGGGCAGGTGGCACCGAGGGACAGGACTGGGCAGAAATGCTTTACCGCATGTATGTCCACTGGGCAGAAAATCATCATTACGGCGTGACGGTGCTTGATTATCTGGCAGGAGAGGAAGCGGGAATCAAGAGTGTAACTTTGCTTATCAAAGGCGAAAACGCTTTCGGTTATTTAAAAGCCGAGCGCGGGGTACACCGTCTGGTGCGTATTTCGCCTTTTGACGCGTCGGGGCGACGCCACACGTCCTTTGCGGCCCTGGAAGTAATGCCGGAGGTCGAGCACGATGATTCGATCGAAATAGATCCGAAAGATTTGCGTATCGACACCTATCGCTCGACAGGTGCCGGCGGGCAGCATATCAATACGACCGACTCGGCAGTGCGTATTACGCATATCCCGACAGGTGTCGTCGTCCAGTGCCAAAACGAGCGCTCGCAGATTCAAAACCGTGCTACGGCGATGAAGATGTTAGTCAGTAAATTAGTCGAATTGAAGATAAAAGAGCATGAGAAAGAAATGGCAGCTCTTCACGGCGAGCAGCAGGATATCGGCTGGGGCAGTCAGATCCGCTCCTATGTCTTTCACCCGTACAGCATGGTCAAAGATCACCGCACTAACGTCGAAAAAGGCAACGTCCAAGCGGTCATGGACGGCGATATTGACGACTTTATCACCGCATATTTGAAACAGCAGGCGGCGAAGCGCGTCGCCGAATAATAGGAGGAGAAAAAAAGTGAGCATAGCCGATAAATTGGCGACGTTGCCGGACAATCCTGGCGTATATCTGATGAAAAATCAAGACGGTACAATCATCTATGTCGGCAAAGCGGTAAATCTGAAAAACCGCGTGCGCTCCTATTTTCGAACTCTTCCTCCAGATGCTTTAAAAACTAAAGCTTTAGTGCGTAATATCGCCGATTTTGAGTATATTATCGTAGATAATGAGGTTGAGGCTTTAGTTTTAGAGTGCAATTTGATCAAAAAATATCGTCCGAAATACAACATCAGTTTAAAGGACGATAAAACTTATCCGTATTTGAAAATTACCAATGAGGATTATCCGCGCGTCATCATCACTCGTAACTACATTAAAGACGGCGGCAAATATTTCGGACCATATCCGTCAGTGACGGTATTAAGAGAAACGCTAGAATTATTGCGCAGCATATTTCCCTTTCGCGTATGCAAGCAGCGGACATTTACCAATGACCGCCCGTGCCTCAATTATCAAATCAAACGCTGCTATGCGCCGTGCTGCGGCAAGATTTCTAAGGAAGACTATGCTCAGTTAATCGCGAAAATAAACGATTTTTTCGACGGTAAGCATGAGGAGTTGCTCGCTGATTTGACTAAACAAATGAATGAGGCGGCAGAAAATTTGCATTTTGAGCAGGCGGCGCGCTTGCGCGACCAGATCCGCGGCATCGAGCGGGCGATCAACGACCAAAAGGCGGTGCTTTCCGGAAATGATGACAAGGATGTCTTAGGCTTGGCAATGGGCGCAAACGAGGTCATCGTGCAGATATTTTTTATCCGCGCAGGCAAAATCGTCGGGCGCGAAAATTATGCCCTGCATGACGCTATTGACGGCGGTAAAGCGGAAATTTTGGCGGCGTTTATCAAGCAGTTTTATCTTGATAATCAGTTTATCCCGCCTAATATTTTGCTGGAGGAGGAGCTCAGTGAGGCAGAAATATTGCAAACATGGCTCTCGGAAAAGCGTGGCGGCAAGGTACAGTTTACTGTGCCCAAGCGCGGTCAGCAAAAGGAATTGGTGGATTTGGTGGTGCGCAACGCCGAAGAGGAGCTTTTGAAGAAACGCGAGCGCGCTTTGGCAGACAGTGAGCGCTTAAATGATGCTTTGGCTGAATTGCAAGCGGCACTGCATTTGCCGCGCCTGCCCAAGCGTATCGAGTGCTACGATATTTCCAATACCCAAGGCACGGAAAGCGTCGCCTCGATGGTAGTTTTTGTCGACGGCAAGGCGAAAAAGGATCAATACCGCAAATTCCGTATCAAAACGGTCATCGGTCCGAATGACTTTGCCAGTATGAACGAGGTTTTACTGCGTCGTTTGGGGCATATGGATACCGATGTGAAATTTGCCAAGGATAATCCCGATTTGATTATCGTGGACGGCGGCAAGGGACAGCTGGCTTTTGCGCTAAAAGCCTTGGCGGAAATGGGTTATAACGATATCCCGATCGCGGGACTTGCGAAAAAAGAGGAGATTCTCTTTTTGCCAAATGAGGACGAGGGCGTATATCTGCCGCGGGACTCGCAGGCGCTATATTTAGTACAGCGCATCCGTGACGAGGCGCACCGCTTTGCGATCACCTTTCACCGCTCGCTCAGGGGCAAGCGCAATTTAGCGTCCGTCTTAGATGATATTCCGGGAGTGGGAGCGAAGAGAAAAAATGCACTTTTGCGGCATTTCGGCTCCTTAACGAAAATAACGCAGGCCACAGCGGAAGAAATAGCCGAGGTCGAGGGGATCGGTGAGGTTTTGGCCGAGGAAATATACGAATATTTAAAGACTCACCAAGATTTGCAGGCGAGATTAAAGAAAGCAGGTGGAAAGATATGAAAAATTTTATTGTCAGACTTTTGATTAACGGTATGGCTTTAATGGCGACGGCGACTTTGGTCGACGGGATCCATGCCAGCGGCTTTTGGGGCGCGATTATTGCGGCGCTGGTGTTGGGTATCGTAAATGCGATTATCCGCCCGATTTTGATGGTTTTCACATTGCCCTTAAATGTTTTGACGTTAGGCTTATTTACCTTTGTCATCAATGCTTTCATGCTGATGATAGTCGGGGCGCTGGTGTCGGGCTTTGCGGTTGACGGATTTTTTGCGGCGCTTTTGGGTTCGGTCGTTTTATCTGTTGTCAGCGCAATTTTAAGCTGGCTGTTGAAATAGGAGTATAATATGCCGATAGGAGCACATATGAGCGTGGCTAAGGGCTTGAACAAGGCTCTTGACCACGCTTTAAGTATAAATGCCGATACGATGCAGATTTTCACGCGCAATCCGCGCGGCGGCAAAGCGAAAGCTTTGGATTTAGCCGAGGTGGAATTGTTTAAAAAGAGGGTGCAAGAGCATAATTTCGGTCCGTGGGTGGCGCACGCACCATACACGGTTAATTTAGCCTCGGCGAAAGATGACGTGCGTGAATTTGGCGTGCAGACGCTAAAGGAGGATTTGCGCCGCGTAGATGCGTGGGGCGGAAAGTTATTGGTCGTCCATAGCGGCGCGCATACGGGAGCAGGTCGCGAGCAGGGATTAGCGCGGTTGATCGAGGCGCTTCGAGAAATATTAGCAGAGGCTCCGCAGGAGGTTTCGTTATTATTAGAAATGATGAGCGCAAGCGGCAGTGAGCTTGGGAGCACTTTTGCGGAAATATCACAGGTACTGGAGACGCTAAATGCCGCAAATTTAGGTGTTTGTTTGGATACGGCGCATTTATTTGCCGCAGGCTACGATGTGCGAGATTGGGATAATGTGTGGCAGAAAGTCACGCAGGATTTCGGCGCGGAGCGGGTGAAAGCGATTCATCTGAATGATTCGCTGGTCGATTTAGGCGCGCATAAAGATCGCCACGCGCGCTTGGGTGAGGGCATGATAGGTTTGGAAGCATTCAAAAATATCGTCACGCACCCCTCGACGAAAGAGCTACCGCTTATTTTGGAAACACCGAATGAACTTGACGGTTGGCAAAAAGAGATAGAAGTTTTGCGAGAGTTTCGCAGGGTAAAATAAAAAAGCGCCTTTGCAAAAAGGTGCTTTTTTCGTAGACATTTTTCAGTCGAAAAATTTCTGCCAGTAGCCCATGACGAAGATAAACAGAATGATTAATGGCAAAATGTAGGTGCAGTAAAAACGCAAAGCTTTTGGGAATTTCAAGCCCTCGCCGCTGTCGGCTTCGGTGATGAAATCATCCCAGCCCCAGCCGTGTTTGCTGGTGCAGAACAGTAAATAAAGCAAGCTGCCTAACGGAAGCAGATTGTTCGAAACGATAAAGTCCTCCAGATCCTGCACGGTGGAGCCTGCCCCCAAAGGCGCAAAATCGCTCCATAAATTGAAGCCTAAAACGCAGGGCATCGAGAGAATGATAATCATAATTACATTGAAAACAACGGCTTTTTTGCGCTCCCAGCCCCATAAATCCATGGCAAAGCTGATGATATTCTCAAAAACGGCGATAATCGTCGATAAAGCCGCAAAGCTCATAAAGATAAAGAATAATGCGCCCCAGAGCTGACCTGCCGCCATTTGGTTAAAAATATTGGGCAGAGTGACAAATACTAATCCCGGTCCTTGTCCGGCATCGATTCCAAAAGCAAAGCAAGCTGGGATAATTACCAAGCCTGCCAACAAAGCTACCGTGGTATCCAAAGCGCAAATACTCAAAGTTTCGCCTGTTAATGAGCGGTCTTTGCTGATATAGCTGCCGAAAATCGACATCGCGCCGATACCCAAGCTTAAAGTGAAGAATGCCTGCCCCATCGCGGCAAAGATTACCTCGCCCAGTCCTGCCTCGACCATGCGGTGAAAATCGGGAATTAAATAAAAGGCTATGCCTTCGCCGGCGCCTGGCAGAGTGATGCTGCGGATACATAACGCCAGCAAAATGATAAATAAGCAGCTCATCATTACTTTGGTGATGCGCTCGACGCCTTTTTGCAAACCTAAACTGCAAACAAAAAAGCCGATCAAGACGGTGACGATCATCCAGGCAGTCATGTAACCTGGCTGAGCGAGCATGTTATCAAACACTCCACCGACTTCATCGGGAGTTAATCCGACAAATTCGCCGGTAAGCATTTTCATGACGTAGGCGAGCATCCAGCCGCCGACGGTAGTGTAAAACATCATTAATAAATAGTTGCCTGCCATCGCCGCATAGCCGGTCAAGTGCCATTTTGTGCCCTTAGGCTCTAAGACATGAAAGCTTTTGGCGGCAGATTTTTGGCTGGCACGGCCGACAGAAAACTCCATAATCATGATCGGCATCCCCAAAATTACCAAGAAAAGCAGATACACCAAGACGAAAGCGGCGCCGCCGTATTGCCCGGTGATATAGGGAAATCTCCAGACATTGCCTAAACCGATGGCGCAGCCGGCAGAGATGAGAATAAATCCCAAACGGGATGAAAATCGCTCGCGTTGCT
>QAKL01000101.1 GCA_003343815.1 Clostridiales bacterium | reverse complement strand
CTACACCAGCTATCGCTCTGCTTGCTACTTTTATGCCTACCTCTGTCATAAAATATTTTGCCAGTTTATCGCCTGTAGCTCGACTGATACGTTTTTGGCTCACTAAATCATTGGTAATATCCACCATCATAGAGGATACGTCCATCGCGCCAAACGCTCCGCGGGCAGTTTTAGTGTTAAATTTCTTAGCTATGTCCGCTGCCAAATCATAGTCGGCCTGACTCAGCTGCTTTACAAGATCGTCCCATTTTTGCGGCTTTTGCAAACGACTTCCGCTTTTATCTATCCATTTACCGACATCCTTTGCCGCATCGTCATAATTATATACTGCCTGCGGAATGTCCGCTGCTTTACCAAATGTATCAGTTATATTAGAGGCTGTATCCCACCCGTTCTTTTCGTCCTGCTTTGGCTGTACGCCGCTAATTTGTTCTTTAGCCTGCGATTGCAAAATTGTTGTTTTCGCACTTTGCGGCTTTTGCGCGACAGTCGGCATAATTGGTTTAGGCGCCGTATTAGAACCACGCCCGCCAAAGCTTTTCCCACCTGGTAAATGTGCGCCTTGCGCCATGATCGTAGTGGGCTTATCGTTAGTTTCCTTTGCTGTGCTCTGAATTGCGCCAAATCCTCGACTCTCCTCTTTCGTTTCAGCCTTAGCATTTAGCGGCTTAAGCAGCTTTGAATCAATCAGCATAACTCCTCCGCTTGAGCTGTCATACAGCAGATTATCCGCCAACAGGTCAATCACGCCGTCCTCATCAGCGATATTTTCCGTTTCAACCAAAGCAAACGGCTTATTTCTCACCTCCTTATCCTTTGTTTGTGCGGCAAAAATCGTCCCTATGCCATACTGCTCGTCCTTTTTCTGTGGATAAATCATCTTACCCTCTCCTTTTTGTAAATTTATATATATATTTGTAATATATTCATATCATATATTATATTTCAAAAAAAGTAAAGTTTTTCGGCAAATGTTAATTTTGGAAATTTATTACATAATATTCGCTTTTTCGACAAAAGAAGACCCTGCCCATGTGCATTTGCCCACAAGCAGGGTTTAAGTGTGTAGCCAATATTAAGATAAAATCAAGCTTTATTTTTATGAGCCGCGATGATACTTTCGGCTATTTTCGCCGGTACTTCTTCGTAATGGTCAAACTCGCTCAAATAACTGCCGCGTCCTTGGGTCATCGCTTTCAGATCAATCGCGTATTTCACTAATTCCGCCATAGGTGCCTGTGCCTCGATGATCTGCATTTTGCCCTCATGATCCATCCCCATAATACGACCGCGGCGGCTGTTGATATCGCCCATGATATCACCTAAATACTGCTCGGGAATTTTTATGGTTAAATTCATAATAGGCTCCAAAATCACGGGATTAGCCATTTCCGCGCCTTTTTTGAATGCTAACGCCCCTGCGATTTTAAAACTCATTTCGTTAGAGTCTACCGGATGATAGGAACCATCGTATAAGGTAACCTTGATATTAGTCGCCGGATACCCTGCCAAGATACCCTCGCGCATCGCCTCTACTACACCTTTTTCGACTGCGGGGAAATAGTTTTTCGGCACCGCTCCGCCGAATACCTCCTCACCAAAAAGGAAATCGCCGTCCTTATACGGTTCTATCCTGAGCCATACATCGCCAAACTGTCCTGCGCCGCCGGATTGTTTTTTGTGACGCCCCTGCACCTCGACTTTTTTCTTAATCGTTTCGCGATAAGGGATCTTCGGCTCTTTTAAAACAATATCCACCCCGAATTTATTTTTAAATCTCTCGGCAACTATATCCAAATGCATATCGCCGATCCCGCTTAAAAGCTGCTCTTTCGTTTCGTTATTTTTTCCCGAGCGCAATGTCGGATCTTCTTCCAAAAGGCGAGCTAACGCATTGCCCATTTTATCCTCATCACCGCGGCTCTTCGGAGAAACTGCCATCGTGAGATTAGGCACAGGGAAAGCTATTTCAGATACAGGCTCGACCGTACTGCCCTTCGTCGTCAAGGTATGCCCCGTTTTCGTTTCCTGCAATTTGGCGATCACGACGATATCGCCGGCATTTGCCTCGGTCAAAGTATCCTGCGTTTTGCCGGATAAAGTTAAAAGATTGCCGATTTTTTCTTCTTTACCTAAATTGACATTATACAAAGTTTCGCCTGATTTGAATTTACCGCTCAAAATACGCAGGAAACTCATTTTGCCGACAAAAGGATCGGCTACTGTTTTAAAGACAAAGGCTTTATTCGCTCCGTCCTCGACCTTGGGCTCCGGGAAATATTTGATGATCGCGTCTAAAATCGGCACCGCGCCTTTATTATTGATCGCGCTGGCGCACAATACAGGGAATATTTTGCCGAGCTTGATTCCTTGGCGGAATCCGCGCGCTATATCCTGCTCGCAGATCTCCTCACCCTCCAAATATTTCTCCATCACATAATCATCGACTTCGGCCACCGCTTCAATCAAAGTCGAGCATTTCTCTACCAGTAAAATCTTCAGATCCTCCGGCACCGGGATTTCTTTTAATTTATCTCCGTCAAATTCGTAAGCCTTATGCGAGATTACATCGATAAAGCCGCGGAAATTTTCCTCCTCGCCGATCGGGATATGCAGTTGGATGACCTCCGGACCGTAGTGCTCCTGCAGTTCCACCCAAACCTTTTCAAAGGAGGCATGTTCACGATCCAATTTATTCACGACAAACATACGGGGCATACCTTTTTCTTGGGCGTAATCCCAGACGACATCCGTCTGCACCTCAGGTCCTGAAACGCCGCAGACAACCATGACCAGACTGTCTACCGCCGCGATCGTGCTGATCACATCGCCGATAAAATCCGAATATCCCGGCGTATCCAAAAGATTGATCTTGTAATCCTGCCACACAACCGGAGACATCGCGGTCGAAATGGTAACTTTGCGTTTAATTTCCTCCGGCAGATAATCCGTCACGGTGGTGCCATCGTCCACTCTGCCCAAACGCGTACCGCGACAGGTAGCGATCAATGACTCAGTCAGTGAAGTCTTCCCCGCACCACCGTGGGCTGTGATGCCGACATTGCGAATTTTGTTAGTTTCAAACACCTTCATAACAATTCCTCCTTTGAAATATTTTAAATATTAGTATTATGCATTTTTTATTTATTTAATATATAATTAATTCTCTTATTTATTATATTTGACATTAGTATTTAAATTCCTGCCTTTTCGGAAAATATTTTTCCGATTTTACGCACAAAAAAAGAGCGGGTATCCGCTCTTTTTTACGCTCATCTTATTTATTATTTGCCGGTGTAGTAGAAATTGTCTCCCGGCAATTCACCGCCGACAGCTTTCGGGTTCTGCTCGTAAAGCACAGTCAAATAGCCGTTTACTGCGTTTTTCATCTCATCGCCGTCTAAATAGGTGATATTGCAGTAGGGCAAAGCTTTTTCCGCCACAGCTGCTTTCACGATGCCTACATTTTCGATCAAAGTTGCTGCGTCAGCGGGATTATTCACTACATAATCAATCGACTCGGAGTATTCTTTGAGGAAAGCTTCCACATGTTTCGGATACTTCTCGACAAACTCGGTGCGTGCCACGATGACACCGGTCACGATCTGGCTGCCGTTATCCAAAGCGTTCCACGCCTCGTTTAAATCCATCACCGTATGCAATCCCTCGACCTGCGTCTGCGCTACAGTCGCAAAAGGCTGCGGCAGAACAGCTACTATATCCTCATCGGTAGACTGCATTAGTGCGACGATTTCATTAGCCTCGTTTTTCCACTCGATATTGACATCACTATCGACAGTTAAACCGTTCTGCTCCAAAATATAGCGTACGGTGTATTCGGGAACCGCGCCTTTACCGGTCATATAAATGGTTTTGCCGCGCAAATCCTCGATCGAATTAACGCTGTCGCCCTTTTCCACTAAATACAGCACGCCCAAAGTATTAACCGCCAAAATCTGCACGCCGCCCTCGGTTTTATTATACAAAACCGATGCCAAATTGCACGGTACGGCGGCAATGTCTAACTCGCCTTGGATTAATTTCGGGGTGATTTCATCGGCAGTACCCGCCATGGTGAAATTGTAATCATTTTCCGTATTGCCGTTTTGTGCATCGTCAATCAATTTAACCATGCCCATTGTCGTAGGTCCTTTCAGTCCCGCGATATTCATCGTCACGTCTTCTTCTTTTTCTCCGCAAGCAGCCAAAGACAAGCACATCACTGCGGATAAAGCCAAAGCTACTGCTTTTTTCAACTTACCCATTTTACCACATTCCTTTCATTAAATAAGTATTGCTCGGTTTAGGCAGATTTATTCCCCATAAGCCGAATATTTAAGCTTATCATATACTTATTTGGCAAAATGAGCAAGTATTTTTCACATTTCCGTCAATAATAAATGGTAATTGCTTTTATTTTGCCAAACATTCTTTGTAACCCTACAAAACATGATATTTATCGCATTCTTTCACCGTTAAAAATCATAATTGTCTGCATAAATACGCTTAAATCTACACAAAATCTCCGTCAAATGGTGTAAAAATGGTGTAGCCACTTCGTAAGTAACGAACAAAATATCAGCAAAACCTAATTCTTTACGTTTAAAATATCAAGCATACTTTTCTCAACAGTATCGTAATCAATATGAGAATACACATTTAAAGTCACCGAAATATCAGCATGACCCATAATGTATTGCAGCATTTTTGCATTCATTTTTGCATTAACCATGTTTGAGCAAAACATATGCCTAAAACTATGCGGAGTAATATTCGGCAATGGATTATCTTGATGGATTTCATTATATCTTTTTCTTATTTGCCTCAAAGAATTTGAAAATGTTGTACTCCTAATCGGACGTCCGTTGCGATTTAAGAAAACATAATCATCAAACTCTCGCTCAATTTGATTGCGTTTTTTCAATAATCGCTTCAATGAATCATATACATCGTCGCTCATTGGAATCACCCGATTACCGCTTTTTGATTTTGCTTTTTCAACCGTATACCCCTTTTTATCATAATATTGTAATTGGTGATCTATTTTTATCCTGCGTCTTTCAAAATCTACATCATCAATAGTCAATCCGCTAAGCTCGCCTATTCTCATACCTGTGTTTAACAATACAACTATTATATCATAACACTTACTGCCCCATGCATCATCTCTAACAAAAGACAGAAATTCTTTTTGCTGTTCTAAAGACAACACTTCTTTTTTATTCGCATCATTGCTTATTATACTGCTCAGCGGAAAAGCACAAGGATTCTTCAAAATAATATTTTCTTCACACGCCATTTTAAACGCTCCGCCTACAACAACTTTTAATGTATTTAAAGTACCATAGCTTAATCCACTATCGTGCAATTTTATAAGCCACTTCTTTACATCTAAAGTTTTTACTTTTAATATTTCTTTTCTACCAAAAGTGTCATTATGCAACATTTTGGCAAAATAAGCATACGATTTCTTTGTATTCTCGCGCGTATTTCTTTTTGTACTCACATATTGCTCATATAGTCCAACTACAGTCATCTTTCCATTCGCATAATCAAGACCTTGATCCAACTGTTTTTGAACATCTTTCTCTTTTTCTCTGAGCTTGTTTAAATTGGCATCATAAATATAGCGCCGGGTACCAAAAATATCAGCATAGCGATATTGATACGTTCCGTCTTTTCTCTGGCTCTCTCCCGTCCGTAAAATTCGTCCTCGATTATCCTTTCTCTTCTCAGACATAGTGTTCTCCTTTCTTAAACAAAGAAAGAGCCCCAATATGATAATTAATTATACCACATCAGAGCTCCATAACCAATATCAAATTGAAAAAGCACTTTCAATAAATCTATCAAACGCCCTTCGCTTGATCAACCTCTTACTTCCCACCCATAACACAAAATTGCAATCCTCCTCATCGCTCAGCGTACGCAGCTTATTAATCCCGATCCCCGAGTACGCTGCCGCTTCTTCCAATGTCAAATTGCTCTTCTCCCAAATAGGCACCTCTTTCATCCAGCGCACCTCCTACTTCGACAAATTTTTGTTATACTGATTCGTACTGATACCAAGCAGCACACCCAAAAATGTATCCACCGCCGTCAGTGTCCCTACGACCTCTTCCCCATACGGCAGATTCCAAATGTTTGCCAGTGCGAAATATAAAGTACCTGCCGCCGGGATCAAATACATCGCGATCCATTTCAAAATATCATAAGTCTTATTACTAAAAATCATTTTTATTCCTCCTCATTATTTACTATTTTATGAATCGGCAGCTTCTCAACCTCTTTCATGATCCTCTTCGCTGAGCCGTTACCGCCCATTTTTTCATACGGCTTGTACAAATATTCATACAAATTCTCATACTCATCACTCGTAATATATCCGCGCTCAATATACCCCATCCCCAGATACATGATCCGATCGTGTCCCAATCCGATCAGCATCTCGGTCTTTACATCTTTCTTCTCCGCGCGTTTCGTCATATACGCCCAAAATCCTGATGAGGCAAGCGCCGCACAAATAATTGTGACCAGCATTTGCGAGCCTATCTCAATCATCTGATCACCCCGACATC
The DNA here is from genome assembly GCA_003343815.1 of Clostridiales bacterium. Taxonomy (GTDB): domain Bacteria; phylum Bacillota; class Peptococcia; order Peptococcales; family Peptococcaceae; genus QAKL01. The sequence goes on along the minus strand of QAKL01000101.1, from coordinate 31,888 downwards.
TAAAGGAATCGCAACCTCGGGGCATTCTTCCAAAGCAGTAAAGGTGAGTTTCCCATTTGTAACACTCACAAACGACACCATTCCCCACGCCTCGATTACCGCCTGTTTCGCCGCATTATCCGAAATATCAGCCACATTTGGCTGTAAGAAAACCATATCACCCGCTAAAATATCAGCAAGAGTCACATTTTGCACATAGGGGCTACTTTCCGACCAAATATCAGCAGCCAATGATATTTGATAGCTTTTCCGCTCCGTCTTTTTATCCACCTGCAATTGCAGATTTCCCGCAGCGTCCTCGCTCAATTGATCTTTCATCTGATTAAACCAATCAGTAAACGCACTTTCTTCGTTACTGATCCATGCATTCATCGCCTCTTTTTCACTCACGAGATCCGCCTTTAATCCCGCAAACCATGCCTCATACTCCGCAGCCTTTGCCTCCGTCCAGTCGGTAAAATCGCTGGTTTCATTTTCAACAAATTGATCCAGCTCATCCTGCCACTGTCCCAAAAGCTTATCCAGATCAATCGTCTGCAGCACTCCACTCACAAACGGCGTCTCAGTAGTTCCCACCTTATTCGTAATATCCGCCTGCCGAATCGACTTTGCCGCCGCAGCTACTCGGATATAACAGATCGGATGCTGATGATGATTGCGGACGCTTATCATTTCCGGCGCTGCAGGATTTGTCGCCGGAGTCCCCTGCACGATTTTTATCGAGTTCGCGCGGACACTCTCCGTGTTGTCAATATCCAGCACTACTGCATCAATTCGGTCCAACAATCCGTCCGCCTCGGGAATATCCACCTTAAACCCCGCGTCGTTTAATATCCAAGTATGATCAAACCAAGCCTTTCCCGTGCCGATATTCACCGCCAGTCCGTCCGCAGCCTTTGTCAAAAAACATTCGCCGATTGAAGCGAACACCCCGTCTAAAATCACGCCGTCGAACATACTCGATAATTGCAGCGCATCATATTTGCGGTCGCCATTGAGCGAATTAAAAAATCCATAAGTCACACTCAAAGTCCTATCCCTCCTTTTCTTCCGTTTTCTCGATCATTTGAAATGTCGGATAAATTTTCAATCCCTCTTCATCTTCTGAAGTAACCACTTCCGAAATATACGCAGCCGCCTCGTGCCCGTATTCATTCGTAATCTGAATAATATCCCCCAAAAAGAAATCCTCGCCATAGCGAAACAGCCGCGTCGTTTCGACCTCGCCCTCAAATGCCGTTTTTATCCCGCATTCGCTTAAAGCCTCTTTCCCGCGGTTTTCCAACTGCGCCTGATATTCTGTTTCGGTCAATTCCTCACCGTCCGTAGTCGTGGAAATATCCCTCGCGTCTGTAAATATCTCTCGCCGTGATAGTCCTTGAGGCGCCTCGCCCTCATAGACGATCGCTTTTTTCCGCTTAGCACCCTCGCCCTCTCCGGCGACAAACGCCACATTTTTCATCTCCGCCTTCGAGGTGTAAAAATTGCTGTTGATAATATTTTCGTACTTTGGCGAAAAAACCACATACGGATTCGCTTCTTGGGCATACGAGCGATCAGTCCCCATATATAAACTAAAAACAAAACGATTCTCTTCATCCAAAACTATTTTGAATCCCAGCTTATTCGTCAAGCACAAACTCTTTATCACATCATACAAATTATCTCCGTTATACTGCACACTGCCCATTAGCTTCGTAATTCGCTCATCGTCAGACATTTTGAAAATAAAATTATCTATCTTCCTCTCTGCGATGGCAGGCGCAATAATACACTCATTTAAAAATTCCCTAATGATCAACTGCAAACCGCCCTCGATGATCGTCTGCCCCCAAATGATGCGCCTTTCCGGGATTGATTCCAGCGACCGCCCTTTCACCGTGAGATAATTTCCCTCCTCCACATCCGAGTCAATCGCCAAACTTTCGATGATCATCAAATGCTCCGAGTCTTTGCGCCACAAATAATAATCCTCTTTGATAAATTTAAGCAGATCATTATCCATCCGCAAATATAATTCAAAATCTCCGTACTCATTATAGCGGTCAGCCCAGATCAGCGATTTATAGGAGTCGATGACCGCCACCGACTGAAAGCTTTCATCCAGCACCACCAGCTCCATTTTCATCACACTCCCTCATAAACCACCTTGTTTTCGATATAAAACTGCAGATTCGCCGTCCCGTCCTCCGCTCCGAAAGCAAACACATTATCCCCTTTTGAAAGCAGAAACCAGTCCGTATCTCTCCCCAAGCAATTCAAAATATTATATTCCTTATTATCGCGCTTCAGGATGATGCTCTTCTCTCCCTTAGCCGTATTGATGACAATATCATCACCGCCAACCAACGCACTTCCCGTCAATGTTTTTAATCTCTCTGTATTGATTGTCATTCGCTCATTGGTGCGGATATTATAGATAAACGGATTCACCGCCTCATCTAAAGCGTGAATATAAATCATGATCCCGACCTCACTATCCCCGGGATAATAAATCACGCTCTTGGTCTTACTCAAAAGCTCACCCATGACCATCGTCTTTTCCTCGTACGACTCATTTGCAAAGGGAAATTCAAACTTCGGCTCCACACCGTAAAATATCGTCTTAATGATCCCGCCCTCTCCGTACGAATAAAAATACGGATCCGGACACACGATTGAGACCTGCGCGCTTTCCCTTTGGCTAAAAATATTCACCTCGTTCGACTCCACATAGCCGCTCGCTTTCAAGAGACGCTTATCCGTCTCGATGATAATATCCACACCCTTTTTTAACGGAAAATATTTATACGACTTATGCCTGACATCCTCGATCGACTCTCCGTCTTCCGTCTCGGTAAATATAAAATTAAATACGATATTGCGGCTGTTTACCCGCGCAGAGTTATAGAGCGCCCCGTCATTAGTCGCCACTTCCGTTTTATTAATATCCGCTTTCGCAGGACCGATCCCTGTCACCGATTGGATCAGAAAGCCGGATTTCTCCGGACTTCCCAACTCCAATTTCAAACTCTCCCCTAAAAAATTCACAATCGTAAAGCTTTTGATCATCTTATCCTACACCCCTTTGATCTGTGCAAACTGATTCTTAGTCGCACGATAAATATCAGCCTTCGACAGTGCTTTCGGAGAATAATTGTTCTGGATAAAGCTGTAATTATTACCGCTTTTTTCGCCATTTCCGCCATTTTGAATTTCCGACACATCATTAGCTTTCATCATTGTATTTACACTATACGCCTGCTCGCGGCTCAAAAGTACATTGAGTCTACGGCTCTTACTCTCCACATCCGTTAGATCCAATACCGGTCTGATCGTCGGATTTAGCTCGACCTCGCCGTTAATCACCTTATTCACTTGACTAAGCGTCCTACTTAATGCTTTTACCGAGTTCTCGCCCATATCTTTCGCCGCGCCGATCGCCGTATAGGCAAATTTCGTAAATCCATTTGCCAGTCCCGCGTCAGCATACATTCCTAATCTCGCAAACGCTTTCGACGGCGAGTGGATTTCTAATGCATTCATCGCCGCCGTATACGCCGAGCGTGCCACTGCTTCCGCCGCCGTTTTCACCGCGTTTTGGTTATTATATAAGCCGCCGATTAAACCTTTACTCATCATGTCAGCTAAACTGCGCCCTTTTTTCTCCGAGACATTTTTATTTACCCCGTCATAGGTACTCTTACCCAGCGTATATGCCGTATCCTCAACCGCACTTTCTTTCGCTGCAATTCCGCTTTGGAGCTTTTCCGCCATCTTCTCGCCTAAAGCAAGCAAATTATCGACGATTCCCTGCGCCACCTCCGACTCCGGATCAAACGTTTCTTCTAACGACGCTCTGAATTCCGCCGCCGAGTTCGTCCCGGCAAAGGCAAACGACGCAATCACACTATCCGCCGCCTCTTCCGGCAGTTTCAAATATTCCGCATACTGCGCATTAAATTCTTGGATCTCCGCATAGCTCATCCCGAGAAATGCGTCTACATACTCACTTCCGCTTACGCCCATCTTGCCCAAGCCCTCGACCACCGCTTGGTTTAGTCCGCTTGCTGCTAACGTCTGAATCTTGCCGACCCATTCTTTAGTATTATTTAGCGTATCACTAAAATTACTAAGTAGTGTTTCGCTCGTTAAATGGCTGGATTCGATAAATGCTTGATTTGCCGCCTCCATCTGTTCGGTCGTCATGCTCATAAAAGTATCGACATAATTTGCTCCGTCAATACCGAGGTTCTTTAAAATATCAACCAAACCGCTATCGAGCCCGCTCGCCGCCAATGCGTTCAGATTATCCCGCCACTCACGGACACCATCAAGCTGAGAATACATATTATCCAAAAGCTCATTCGCACTGATCGCCTCGTTTTTCTCAAAGCTTTTGAAAATATCAACCCCGCTTGTGATATCCAAACTAAGCGGATCCATACTGTCAGCCAATTTCTCCTTAATCGAGCTGCGCAAATTTTCGTAAATATCAGCAATATGCTCCGCCATTTGGCTTTGCGTATCCTCGATCGCCTGCGTCGTATCCTCGATAGAGCTTTCAATATCCGCTAAATCACTCTGTAATTGCGCGACCTCATCCGCCGACATCGCCTTGCGCTCCGCACTTTGTGTCTCGAGTTTCTTTTGTACCTCATCGCGCAGCTCAGTCAATTCTATTAAATCATTTTGATAATTCTCTAACTCCTCCGCGTCATTCTGATACTGTTCGCTTTCCTCGTAGAGTTTGACACCATAGTCAGTTATCGCGTCGCGTGCCTTTTCGATGTAGTCCGTATATTTCATCACGCTTAAAAGCGCTGCATACTGCTCGACAAACGCTTTCATCGCCTCAGCGCCAAATATCATTTCCTCAGCCGTCTCGTCGACCAACTCGTTCATCGGCGCGAGCAATCCATCATTAATCGTATTTTTCGTCTGTGCCGAGAGCTTATTTTTCATTGCTTTTAGCGCATTAATCAAGCCTAACATCGTATAGACACCGATTTGATAAGTCTTTTTCGACGGTGAATTAATTTCCAGCGTATTTTCCATTGCGTTTAAAATACTATTCGCCGCATTCTTCGCCCCATCGACCAGCGCATTTTTCTTATCCCTGATACCGTTTAATAATCCGTCGATGACATATTTACCTGCTGCCTTGAAATCCGCCCATGCATTTTTGACCGTCTCCACTGCCGCAAGCGCAATGCCTTTAACCGCTTCTTTCACTGTATCACGCATCTCATCTATACCCTTGATGAAATGCTCGACACTTTCGCCTCCGGCTTCGACAAATTTATTGCCAAATCCGAAAATTATCCCGATTGCCGCATCTAATAGCGCAGTCACCACATTAGCAATAGCCTCGCCTAAAATAGGCGCATTTTTGCGCATACTATCTGCCATCGAGTTTAGAAAACCAACTACCAGATCAAATCCTGCCTGCACCACCTCGGGCAAATGTTCCTCTACTCCATGGAGGAATTTAACGATCAAATCTGCCCCGACATCCATAAATAACGGCAGTTTGGCTTGTATCGTATCCAAAAGATACAGTAAAATATCAACCACGACCGTTACTGCTTTGGGGACGACTTCTTCTACCGCCGTAAGCACCGCATTTAAAATATCAACTACTGCCGTAATCAGTATCGGCGCACCTGCTCCTATCGCTTGGACAAAAGCAATAACACCGTTCGCTACTGTAACAGCAATCGTTGGCACTAACCCTGCTATCGCCACCACGATCGCTCCAAGCGAGGTTGCTATCGCCGCCGCTCCGACCGCACTTGCCGTAGCAAAAGTCGCAATTCCTGCCGCCGCCAAAGCCAACCCCGCTCCGATTCCGGCGACCCCAATTCCTAAAAGCGTAAACGCTGCACTTAATCCTAATAACGCCGGGATCACAGGACCTAATACCGCTCCTGCCACCCCCAGCACCGTAAAGGCACCGCCTAAGGCAACCAAACTCTTGCCGATTGCCCCCAACTTCATCGCACCTAAAATAGCCAGCATCGGTGCCAGTGTCCCCACCGCACCCGCCGCCAAAGTCATCGCCGCCGCTCCGACCATCGTTCCTTGCATTGCCTTTAGACCTACGGCTAATATTGCTAAAGCACCGCCTAATACTACCAGACCATGTCCGATTTCATCCCAGCTCATGCCGCCCATTCTGTCGAGCGCACCTGCTAATATTATTAGCGCTCCTGATACAGCGACAAGCTCCGTCCCTTGGATAAGCGATCCCTTAGGCATCAGTTTCAGTGCCGCCGTGATCGCGACTAATGCTCCTGCCATCGCCGCAAGTCCTCGTGCAATTTCGCCCCAGCTTAATGCGCCTAAATCGCTCATGCTTGAAGCAAATATCTTCATCGAGACGCCGATTCCGACCATCGCCGTACTCACAGCCAGCAGTTTCACCTGTCCGCCCGTTTTATTCAAAAATATTGACAGCTCCGCTAAAAGCGCACCCATGCCGACGAGACCTTTCGTCATCTCGCCAAATTTCATCGCCGCCAGATCTTTGCACGCGCTGGCTAACACTTTTACACTCGCTGCAAATATCACCATGCTCGTAGTACCTTTGATGACCGTCTTACCACCGCTTGCCATGACCTTAGCCGTAGCCGTCATCATTGCCATGAGTGAGCCTACCCCGGCTACACCTACCGCTAACTGTTTGAAATCCAATTCTCCCAGTGATTTCACAGCCATTGCTAAAATAAACATTGCCGAAGCAATACTCACCAATGACCCTGCTACCCCCGATAGCGCGATATTCCCGGCGATCACATCTTTGAGATTTCCGCCACCGGCAAATGCTTTTATCATTAATCCTAACTCGGCAAATAATACCCCCATTGCCGCTACGGTCCCTGCGAGTTTACCGGTATCAATTAAGGACATCACCAAAAGCGACGCCGCCAAAATTCCGATCGCCTTCGCAATATTCAATAAAGCTTTCGCGTTTAATATCGTTTGATACAGTTTCAGTGTATCGCGCAAATCATCCAAAATACCATTTACACTAAACGCATATAACGCCGAAGACAATCCTCCAAAGGCTAACGCATTAATAAACGCTGTCAGATTTGTAAAATCGGCATTACTCACAGCATTGGTCAGAGTAGTAAGCGCCGTAGAAAAGGCATTCAATACCCCGCTCCCCAGAGTCTTTATCGCCGATCCTATCGCCGTTAAGCATTCGCCGATTTTGCTTTTCTCGATTTTTTCCCCGGTTTCGCTTATCGTATCACCCACACTCTTGCGCGCACCGCTGATACTTTGATAAATTTCTTCCAGCTTTTTATGCACGCTTTCCAGAAAATCATTCAGCTTTTCCAATCCCTCAGTGTTAAACTTTTCACCGAGTGCGCTCAAAAGATTGCCGATATTACCCGTGACATTTAACACCATTGCCCCGAGGCTCGCCATAATTTTTACGACAGGACTGATTAATCCCAATAACCCAGCAGCAACCTTTTTTATCACACCTAAAATAGAGAATAACCCCTTAAACGTATTCTTGAGATTTTCCGCGCTTTCATCACTTATCGCTAACTCTTTGGTGAAATCCCGCAAATGCATCGTCAGTACATATAGATTAAGCGCCGTCGTCTTGGGAAATATCTCGCGAAACGCCTCTTTTATCGGAGTGATCACCTTTACTAACGCTTCGAACGCATTCTTAGCACTTTCTATCAGCGCCGTTCTACCGCCCATGTCTTTCCAAAGTTTGAGCATATCATTGCGTGCAGCAGACGAATTATTAATCATCCCGCTTATGACATCATTGATTCCGGTATAGAGTTCCCTAGCCTCTTCAAAATCGCCAATAACCGTTCTCCATGTTAGCGCCCAGCCGCTCCCTACCGCCTCTTGGATCGTATCTACCAATTGAGAAAAAGTTTTAACCTTAGTAGCTGCCTCGTTCGCAGTTACCCCCATTTGGAGGATTGCCGCCGTCTGCTCATCAGTGTAGCCGATTGCTTTCAGCTCAGCCTCGCTCAAATCACCCGTAAACTTCGCTAAAGTTTCCGTCAGCATTTCGCTCGACAGCCACCCTGTATGCAGACTTTCGCGGAAACTGCCCTCCTTTTGGATGATCTCATCAATTGCTATCCCATGCACTCTTGCCGTATCTTTCAGTGCATTTTGAAATACCTCACCGCCCATTCCGGCATTTACGACCGAGTTCCAGTCCTGCAGCTTCACCGTACCCGCGGCGATTGCCTGCGAAAGCTGATACATTCCTAAACTTGCTTGCTGAGAAGTCGAGCCCGAAACTGCCGCCAAGTTAGCAATACCTTTGATTGCTGATACTGAGGTATCCAGATCTACGCCCGCTGCCGTAAAGGTACCGATATTGCGTGTCATCTGCGAGAAATTGTAAATAGTTAAATCTGCGTATGTATTCAGTTCATCCAGCGTCTGATTGATATCTTTGAGTGTCGTTCCTTTCGATTGGGTATTTGCCATGATCGTCTGGATCGAGTTCATCTGCATCTCGTACTCAGCAAGACCTGCCTTGACCGAGTCTGTCGTCAGCGCTTTCACCATGCTTTCGCCGGTGTACATTGCTCGATTTGCAATGTTCGCCAACGCCGTTACTCCGACCACTTCCATCGCCGAAAATTTCAGCCGCACCGTTTCTGCAGCATTGCTCACCCCGGATAAATCAATATTTTTCGCCGCCTTATCGACATTTTCCAGTCCTTTCGTCGCCCCATCCATATTGAGCGACTGCTTCAGCTTGCCTATAGTCGACATACTCTTTGCCGCATTTTCCTCAAAATCTCGATTATCAAAGCGCATCTCGACTACTTTTTCATCAATTACCTCACTCACAATTTCTCTACCTCCCTCCATGCCTCATAGGCTAAACGGTCAAATATCGGTGCAACAGCCGGGTTAATATAGTCTTGCCCCTCGACCCAGCCGCCGTTTCTTGTCGCGTGTCCATACTGCAAAATAATCGCAATCGGCACACCATTTTGAATATTCGAGTTTAAAAAGCGAATGCTTGTCCGCCCTTTCTCCTCCACGATCTCATAGTACCAGCTTTCGCGCGTTTTTCCACTATCGACAGGCGTTGCCGCCTTAAGCGCCTCTACTCCGTCCCGTCCGTAGCTGTCCAAATCCAAAGCGTGCGTATACCCTTTAACTTTTAATAAAAATTTTTCCAACTTTGAAAAATCGCCCTTTTCGTGAAATACGATCTTCATCTCATCACCGCTTACTTAACCGCATTAAAATTACTGCCAGTTCCTCGCGCGTTAAACTTGACTTTGGACGTGTACCGTCCATCAGCTTTTCTTTCTTCGCCCACCCCCACGCCTCGCATGCCCACGCGCTTGGCTCGTTTTCGTTTGTGCTATTCATATCCTCATCCCTCCCGATATGATCTTCGATCCATGCATAGCCGTCGATTGGACTTTTTACCTTATCCGCTGTACTGCCTTTTGCTGGATAACTATATTTTCCAGTATGCAGCTCTAAATGCAAATGCTCGCCACTTGCATTACCGCTTTTGCCCATAATCCCGATTACCTCACCCATACACACCTTAGCGCCTGCTTTCACCTTTACACTTGCCAAATGAGCATAGAGGCTCATCATCCCATCAGTATGACGGATACAAATATGATTCCCATATGAGCTTCCGTGTGCATTAATACTTTCGACCACCCCGTCGGCTATCGCACAGACTGACTTGTCGTCTATTCCCACGATGTCTACTCCTGTATGCCAGCCGCAGTGCCAATTTCCTTTTTTACCAAAAGCGCAAGTCATTTTGAATTTTCCCCTAAACGGATACCCATAGCGCATTTCTATCACCCTTTCGTCCCCAGTTTCTTGCGGCGCTCGTCATTCAGCCGGTTATTGCGCGCCATGATTTCTTTCTTGCTCATCTTTTTCGGTGGCTTATTTTTCTCTTCACACACTCTGATTAAAGTCATCAAGCGGTTAAAATGCCATTTCTGACACTCAAACGGGATATTAAAGCAAATCATCCAATAATACACCAATTCACTGGTGATCTGCTCATTCGACTTCCCGCCGCCTTTTTCCTCATGAAACCATGTCGCCGTCATCGGCTGGTTTATGTACTCATTGATCGCGCGGATGTTTTCATCGCTTAAATACTCATATACTCTTTCATCCACATTTTTGCTCACGGTCATAAAACGGACATAATCAATCGTTTCTTCTATCGTTTTTTCCTTACTTGAGAGAAACGGCTTCATCCATTTCGCTTCCCATTTGCTCATAGAGACCAGAGAATGCTCCAGCACCAATTTCCCGCCTTTAATTTGGATAAACTCCTCGTTCTTTTCATCCCACAGCTCTATTGGGGCAATATTGATTTCGAGCATTCTCCCTGCCTCCTTTATGTCATTTTACTCACTTACATTTGGGATTACTTGATTGATAAACGCTGTCGTATGCTCTCCGTCGCTTAGCAATTTGTAGAATAATTCGCCATATGCCTCTGTCTGGGCAAACTCCTCGCTCAGTTTTTCTGATTTGATAAATCTGCGACCATCTTCGCTCTTTACGCCGTAGCTTTTCAACACCAGCGTCTTTAAGAATTTCACCAATGTCGGCATATCATTTTTCTCGATAGCCTCGCTAAGCGTTTTTGCCATATCGCCGTTACCGCTTAGCTGCATCTCGGCTAACTCCGCCTTATTCAGATTAAAGTAAAAATCCTCGCATCTTTCTTTACCATCATAATCCGCATATTTAATCGTCTCTACACGCATGATATTCTCTCCTTTTCTTATTTCATTTTGAATTTTTTATTAAAAGAGGGACAGCCGTAGCCGTCCCTTAAAAATTATTCACTCTTAAACATTTCTGCGATCTCATCCGGCAGCGGTAGTCTTGCCTCTGTATCGCCATCACCGTAAAGCACTTTTTCAAACGCCGCCAGTTTAGTAGCGTCTACTTTGGTACTGTCGATTTCCAGACTAGCCGTCGGTTTATGCCCCGCCGCATTCACAGGAGTAGTTGCCACATCCCACGAGAAAGTAATCGCATCCGGTGAGTCATTGATCGTGCTATATCCCTTTTCACTTGGGCTGGCAGTTGCCCCATAAATCAAATGGATTTTGTAGCCATGTTCGCTCAGCTCCACATCGTTGCCGATTTTTGTCACATAGCTCAGACCAAACATCTTTCTTGCCTGCTGACCGATAGATACACCGACTGCAATCTCTTTTGAACCGTCGCACTCTTTAAATTCATCAGGATAGGTATACGCCTCGATACCCGCCTCAAATTCTTCATTACTGATTAAATTTAAATATTTAGTATTATCCGCCCAGAGAGCAGTCGGCTCGGCGCCCGTCGGCTTTTCATTAACCGCAGTCAAACCATTCCACGCTACACCTTTCGGATAGGCTCCGCTCACCATCGGATACAGCACGCCTTTTTCCACGCCGGTTTCGTAAAAGCGCTCCCCGGTTTTATCCCATTCTAATTTCGGCATCTTTCATTTCCCCCTTTAATAATAAATGATAAACACATCATGATTTAGATTATCCGCCGCATAGTGCCGCACATATCGGCAAAACGGCAATTCGCTCATTCTTTGTACAATTTCGCTATCCGGATTTTTGTCGATCACCGTAGCCATATATCCCGTATCCTTGCGATATACCCCTCCGTCAGCGTAAGTATTTTTTATCTCTTCCCGCTTATAGACGATCGCCGGATATTTCATCACGAGTCCATTCGGCGGCTGATAGTAGACATTTCTGCTTTCTAAAGTTTCACACAGCACCTCATGCAGTTTCAATCGTCTATCCATTATACACGCCTCCCAGTCTGAGAATCAGTCGCGGACTTTTGACTTCGACATCGCTTACTTTCCATTTGACGCTGTAAAGCACGGCATAGCGTATTTGATAAAAATGCTCCATGGCAAACGGATCGGCTACGATGCTCACATCATTTGCCACAGTAATATCATCATTCAGATTTTCCCCACTCGCGAGCTTTCTGGTGTTTTTTATGAGTTCCCCATAATACTCTCGCTCGGTGATTTTCTCTTCCCATACCCCCGGGCTTGTTTCTTCGCTCACAGCGTAGCCGATTTTTCCGCAATATTTTGCCATTCTGAATTTTTCTCCCTATTACTGGTTCTCCACAGGATCGCTTACAGCACTCTTCGCCTGCTTATCCTCGATCGCAATTGCACTGTACGGTTTGATCAAAGCACCGCTGATTCTAGTCTCGATCAAATACTTCTGCGCGTTGTAGTCGATGTCGAAATCATCAAACATATTCACCGCTCCGCCTTTATCAGCACCGATGTTGTAGTCCGCAGGATTAACGACGATACCCAGCAATGCGCAATTATTACCGCTTTTATCCTCGCGGCTCAATCCCTCCATGACAGATACTGTCACAATTTCTTTCACGCGCAGCACCGTTCTCAATTTCTCTACACTGTCGTAAATTGTACGCCCCGTAGTATCTTCTAATAAAAGCATTTCGGTCAGCATATCCTCGGTAGTGTACAGTGTCGGCTCACCCGTACCTTTATAATCTTTACGAGATTTAATCGCACATCTGATAAACGCCTTAGCTTTCTCCGCACTGCTCGCATCCTTAGCCGTACCTATTGCTGCTTTAATTGTGTACAAATCTTCATCAGTCCAGATCGGGCGCACATTGCTTTCGTTAATTTTATCATCACTGGAGGACAATCTGCCATCTCCGACCAATGCAGCTCTGGCAATTTCCTCGTCTAACATCATGCGCATTTCACCTTTAAGCCAGCTCACCACATCAAAATCGGTAATGTCGATCACATCGTCGCGATCCAGCTTTTGTTTCTTATAAATCGTAGTTGGACTGGTCGTTCTTTTCAAAAGACTGAATACCTCATCCTTTTTCTGTTTACCTTTGATATAGCCTCTTGCTCTTGCATCATCCTCGGTGATATCGGCGAAAGTCGATTTGATACGGCTAAACGGCGTATGATGCACTGCATTCATAAACTTACCGACCCAGCCCATATCTCTTTGGATAAAGGACGGCGGCGTATTCAAGCTTTGCGCCTCCGGGAACAAATAATCAATCTGCTCGATCCCGTGCGCCAGAGCGCTTTCTTTCAGAGACCCATATCTCTTCGCGTCGTTAATTACCGCCTCCATCTCCGCATGGCTTAAAAATTCACCCTCATCCTGCATAGTTTCACCGTCAAATAAATTGTGTTTCATTTCCCCACTCTCCTCGTCAATTTCAATTCCTGCATCCTCCATGATCTGCCCGATCAAAGCATACATTACATTTTTCTGCTCTTCATTCATCGAATTGATGACATCCTCTACAGTTTTATCGCTTTCTCCTGCCATTTGCTTATCCTCCTTGAGATTATTGTTTCCTGCCCCATCCGCATGATACAGTTCCAGTCTTTCGCCGGTATAGATAACTGCCTCTTCCTCATTCTCCTCGCGGTGGCTCATCACCGTGTCGATAAATGCTCCCGGATTTGCCCCGGCTAAGACCAAGCTTACCTCGCGGATCGTTCCGTGCTGGACATTACTACCCTGCTGCTTTAACCCATTTGCATAAATAGACAGTGCCGACACATCGCCGTTTTTCACCATCTCTTTGGCATGTCTGCCCACCTCTGTATCATTAAATGTACCATAGGCATACACTCCTTCGGGTCTGTTCTCTAAAAGAGCGTGCCCCAGCACATTAAATGCCTCATTATGCTGATGATTCCAGACTAGCGGCACCACTTTGCCGTTATTTTCCTTAAAAGCGTCACGCATGATTACCCTACCGTCCGAGCAGCGCAAATCATTTCTCGTTGCCCAGCCGCTAAAATCATATTTGTTACCATCCATTTTGATTTTCTCCCTCCTCATAGCCGTCATCGTCATACATATACTGCATTTCTTCCTTAGACGCGCTGATATTGCTGTTGCGGAGCTCATCCGCTTTCGGATCATCCGACGGCTTCATCCCGATGACCTGACGGATCTCATTCGAAGTCATAATCTCATTTCTCGTAAACTTATCGGCGATCTCGGCAATATTATTCACCGGCACCAGTTTAAACGGATCACGATAAACCTCGATCGACTCATGATTCTCACGCTGCGCTTGAGTTAGAAACACTCTTTTCATCCCGATTGCGATCTCACTGACAATCGGCTCGATCGTCCGCGAATAATAATTCAGCATTGTCTTTTCATCCGCCGTTCCGTCGAGAATGCTTAGCGTCATCCCCAGCTCGCCGTAAAGCTTATTTGTCAGATACTCTACCTGAGCATTCAGCGAGTTTTCGAGCGGTCGATTCAGCTGCGTTATCTTCTCTGTCGCGTCTACATAAGCGATCCCGTATTTCGACTGCTTGAGCTGTTCCTCCATATCCTTGCGCCTGCGCTCCGCTTGATTGCGTCTCGTCTCTGTTTTCACTGCATACGGCAGTTGGATGATCATATTAAATTTCCCCGCACTGTTTTCCTCGTCCACCGCGTCTAATAGACTTAATTTTCTGATTAATCTCTGCATAGTCGAGTTTTTCTCGTTGATCACTGCATAGAGCGGATTTTCGATGACTGCCGCACTTCGTTTCGAGACGATGACTTCTTCCCTTTGCCCCGTGCGGTCATTATAGACGCTCACCTTGATGTGTTCCGGATACCACTGGACGATCTTTCCCGTCCGCAGCGTGAATATCTCTTTCACCTCACCTGTCAGCCGATTACGATCAGTATCTATCGGCACGATCGCCACACATCCCTCATCCAAAAGACTCATCACCACATCTTGGATAAAGGCGCGCGCACTTTGATCAATATTTGCCTCCAGCTTCAGACAGTTATTCAGCCCCGACTCCACGTCCTCTTTATACCGCCCGTTTTCATCCAGCAGCACATGGCGGATATTCACAGCCGCTGCGTCCATTGCAATCCGATTATAAATAGGTGTCGCCATCGTCCGCGCATTACCGCCGGTAAACCTCGGCCTATCCGGTCGATAGCTGTAGCTCATCCCATAATCATGCCATGATTGGGTGGGATCCTTATTCATAAATACATTCCAGGCATTTTTTGCCCTGTTCATCAAATCCATTTTGAATTTTCACCTCATCTAATGTGCTAAATAGCGTGCGGTTACATATGCCCCGGTTGCAATACCGACTTTGCTTAATTGAGATACTGCTGTTTTTTTATTCACCTTTTTAATATACGCCTTGCTGTATTCTTCACCGGTCATTGTATTATAGTAGCGCTCACTGCCTTTGACAGCTCGTCCCGTCGTTACGTCAAAATCCTGTGTTTTCGCGATCATGCCCTTTTTATTCATACGGACATCAGCTTTTAATTTTTGTTTATACGCCTGTTTTTCGCTTTTTCTTTGAGCGCGTGTTTGTGAGGAAGCAGAGTCCCTATGTTTTCTTACGCCCCAACGCATCCCTTTGACACCGTAGTGATATAATTCATTATTTTTATCATTGTAATAATACATTTTTACCCCCCCCCGAAAATTTTTCCAATTTTCGGATTGTGTTAGTTTTGTGATAGTGCTATACTTTATTTAATCTATATTATCAAGGAGACGACACTCATGGATACTACTTCAGCTGCCCAAAATTATGACTTTCTCGCTCCTTTGGAGCTTGAGCTTATTCCGCTTGATTCTACCGTCGAGCTTTCTAAATATGAGAAAATTCCTTTCGCTCAGTTATCATCCTTAGGCATGGGCGTTTCGGAAATACCAAACTTTTTCAAAAAAGACAAATTACTTTACCGCGCCGTAGACGATGTCGGCAAATCAATTCGCCTATCCACCAAATCTTTGAACGGACAAGGATACCGTGATATGATTTTCAAAAACGGCAAGCTTGTCGGCAAGGCTTCCTTTCAGCCGGTTAAAATTTCGGCGGTTAATCCGGCTACACTTTGCGCCTCTGCTGCTATATCCGCCGTTACTTCCCAACTTAACCAAATCACCGCTATGCAAGAGCAGCTTTTATATTTCCTCGAAACAGATAAGCAATCCAAAATACGCGGCACTATTCTGTATTTACACGATGCTTTGAGCAACTACAAATACAGTAGCCAAAACGAGCTTTATAAAACCGGTGTTTTTGTCAAGCTCCAAGACGCTAAAAATGAAGCTTATCAGAATATAGAATTTTATCAAAAGCAAATCGACAAAGTTTTTACCGATAAAGAGCGCATTGTTACGAAAGGCGATATCGACAAAGCCGCCAATTCCTTGCGCAAACCACTTCAGATTTACCGCCTTTGTGTTTCCATTTACGCCCTCGCTTCCTATGCCGAAGTCATCTTTACCGAAAACTACAGCAGTTCAGGTTACCTCTCCTCTGTTTCTAAGCAAATATCCGACGTATCCACTAAATATGACGCTTACTACCAGAAATCCTGCGCACACTTAGATGCGCTTTCTGCGCGAGCCTTGGAGCATCACGCCATTAAGACCGTCGCTAAAGCCGGAACCGCCGCCTCCTTAGTTTTTGAAAAAACTCCTCTTTTGCGTAAAACCCCTATTCATGAGCATTTATCTGACGGTGCCTATGCTTTACGCAGCACCGACAAAGCCCACTTTTCTAAAGCAGCCAAATCGCTTGCCAGCTGCCAAGACACTAAATCTCAAATATTCGCTGAAAAAATTGACCACATTAACGCTATCTATAATGAGCCTGTAGACATCTTGATGAGCGGCGATGCCCTTTATTTAAAAGCATTGCCTAGTGGTGATGACTGATTTTCTTTTAACCGATCGACTTCTCGTCTTTCGGTTATTTTTATTCAAACACATCTTTGTTTTCCTTATACGCGATATACGCATCCATCATCGCTGCCACCGCGTCTATCTTTGCATCATGCCGCTTTTTCAACAGTTTGCGGTTGCCATTCGTATCCTCTAAAGTAATACAGTTCCCCATCGTAAAGCTCATCATTTCCTCGTCAAATAACAGCATTCTTTCTTCGGATAAACTTTTTAGTTCTCCTAACGGCACTGATTCCGTCTTCGCACCCTGCGGTACTTTTACAATCCCAAACGGTCCGTTATCAACCTCAAATTGAGCGACAAACTTATTTGCATTGTATGGATCATAGCCAAAGCACCGCACATCATATTCCATCTCATCGATATATCCAGCCAGTTCGTCATAGATGTCATCCATATCGAGGACTGTCCCCTCCATTACGATTAGCGTCCCCTCTTCGATAAATTCGTCATATTTCATCCGCATCGCCGGAGCGAGTTTCTGATAAGTGAGCGCCGAAATATAGTTCCTCGTTTTCACGCCAAACGCTCCGTCTCGTAAGGGAAATAAAAAGGTCAATGCACAGAAATCATCCCCTCGGGAAAAGTCTCCGCCCAGCGCACACGCCATACCGTGATACGATTTTCGCTTATGCGGTATCGTCTCCTCATAAGTAAAGTAGTAAGTATATCCCTCCATCGGGATACCGAATCTTTTAGCCAAAATATCATTTCGCGCTGCCGGTGCTTTCTCCGCTCTTTCCACTTCCAGCTGATAGGTTTCATAACTCACTGTCTTACCCAGATTAGGCTGAGCCTTGACCCACATCGCCGGGTTGTTGACCTCCTCGATATTATCCAGCTTATACCACCAGATAGACACATGCGGATTGACATACTCGCCTTTGAGGATATCCGCCAATTCCATTTTGATTGTATCCCCTGCGCCGTTACGCACCGTACCCTCTGAGGAAATTGCCACGATTAAATAATCATCCACTTTGCTCGCACCCTGCTCAATAGCCCCGATGACATCCTCTCGGATATCCCCCGAGAGCCATTCATCCACCGTCGCCACCTTGATTTGCAGTCCCTGCAGCTTATGGATACTCATCGGACGGATTTCTAAAAGCGAACCTGTCAGGAAATTCTCAATTCCTTTTTTGGTCGGTGAGAGCTTCATGCGTTTTGCTTTGCTCCCGGTCGTATTCTGCAAGCTCCCTTCAGTTAAAAACTGAAAGAGCGGACCTCTTGCTCTGGTGATCGCCGTTCTTATCGGAGCCAATACCTCCTCCGCCTGCTTCATCGTCGGCGCCGTAGTTATTTGATGAGTCGTTGTCGTATCGACATTCAAAAAATAGCTTTGTAAGCACGCGCCATACATCGACTTCGCCGCCCCTCTGGCGATGATGAGATACTGCTTATTGACCAGACGCTTTTTCTGCCACTTGCGCACATAGCGGCCGCCGCCGTCCTCGTACGGCTCCCACACCTGCTTTTCCACGAAATAATACCAGCCGAATATCTCCTCCGCCCACAGTTTAAAAGTATCCAGCAGCGTTAAATCCGCCCCGTCAGTCAGTGTCATCTCGTTTTCGCAGTAGCGGATAAACCCCTCCACCGCCGTATTGTCACAATAAATGTCTTTGTCACGGATCAAATTATCGATTCGATTCATCTCCATCTCGATTTCTCGATTGATCGCAATTTCTCCACGCATTACGGCATCTCGAAACATGCCGTAATATTTCGGTACAGCAGTATTCGACAGTGCCATATTTATCTCCTTTTATCTTAGCGTTCGCTTCGCGGCCTTTTTCCCTATGGATATGATACGATCTGCATTACTATACAGAGCTAATGCCGAGCCTGTTATCGCTGTAGCCGTACCTACATATTTCATCCCCAGCCCGATGATATGCTGATCTTTAGTTAGTCCCTCATATGTTTTTTCCATCTGTAATCGATTATTGCGGCTCTTTAACTCCTCATTACTCATCTCGCGGACATGTTTCTTGGTATGAGCATTTGTATAGTCGGGATGTTCCTCCCGCCGTCGTTTCTTTCCGGCTTTCGTATAGCTCCCGTCCGAGTTTTGATAGCGCCTGATACCCCATTTCATACCCTTGACGCCGTAGTGATACAATTCATCCACCGCTCACCACCTCCTTTTAATATTACAAGTAGCTTTTCCAACAAATATATGGTAAAATATTTTTGTATTTTACTTTAGTATAGGAGGACTCCCATATGAACAAGAATTCTGAAAACGCTGTAAAATGTGTAAACGCTATACAATCGCTTTTCCCGGATAACCTTTTTACCGAACGCTATAAAGATTTAATAAGCTATGGACAAGGTCAGCCCACTGACAATATTAGCTATTCTGTTGATTCGAGTGTCAAAAACCGCATTTGCAAAATAATATCTCACTTTAGAGAACCCATATGCTATCAGCCAGATCGTTATAGCGATTGGACAGTATACACAGATGCTTTGGAATGTGCTATAGAACGCTTAAATGAATATCTTCAGGTTCCAGCTGTAGATCTAAAATCATTTAAAATGTATTCGTCACTCGACTATGAGATCTTATCTGCATGTTTTACACCATTTTTATTCGACATAATTGAGCTCCAATATGAAGAGTTATCTTCAAAAGAAAAACTCGATTTTCGTTCAGCAATTAATACATTATTTCAAAAATACAATATACCCTTTAATCTCAATGACAGCGGTCTCATAGAACAGTTAGCTTTATCCGAAGTGCTTAGCCCTGATATAATCTCGTTGAGTGCTCAAATCCCGGAACCTGAGTTACAAGAATTATTCAACATAGCTATTGAAAAACACATGCAACCAAATCTTCAGTCCCACAAAGACGCAGTTGAGAAAATATGGGATGTATTAGAGCGATTAAAGACATATTACACTGATTTAGATAAAAAACAATCCGTAAATAAAATAATCGAAAATATGTCTTGCGGACAGGATGACTATAAAATTCTATTCACAGAAGAATTTAAAGCGCTAACTTTCATTGGAAATAGTTTCCGTATCAGACATCATGAAACCGATAAAATAAATATTAACGATATTCGATATTATGATTATTTTTTTAATCGCTGTCTATCATTAATTGCTTTAGCACTTCAATATCTAAATTAATTTATCGTGTTACTTTCCTCTGCCTGCTCTTGCAGTCTCCACTCTAGCTCCTTTATCCGCTCCTTATAAGCGTCCAATACCGCGCTCACACTCGGCGGGTCAAAGACGATCACACATTTGAGCTGGATATACTCGACCGCTAATCCCAAAATGACCTTATCCTCTGTGAGATCAGTCCATTTTGATTTTTGATCGCTTATGATCATCCCCTCTTTTGCAACGACGCCGATTTGCGCCAGTACCCCCAGCGCCGCATTGATATGAAAGATTATGTCGCGATCGAAATGTGTATCATCATAGGCGATATTGCAAAGCTTCTTTATACTATTTAATATACTGTCATTTTCGATCATTTGCGCACTCTCCTCACCACGATCTTTCTTTCACTTGCGATCCATTCCACATCAGCACCCAGCGCCTCGCCGATAAACCTTAACGGCACAAAAGTGCGGTCATTTTTAATAAACGGAGCTTCGTCCAGCACATGCGCGTAATTATTCACATACCCGATTCGCTCGCCTATCTGCATGGTGATGACGTTATCCTTGTCTTTGATTGCGATAGTTCTTGTCCCGTTTTCCCAGAATACTTTCGCGCCTAATGCCTCTCCGATAAATCTTAATGGTACGAATGTTCTACCGTTTTTAATCATTGCCGGAGCGTCTATTGCTATTTCTTTATCGTTAACAAACGCCTTATTCTCGCCTACGATTAGTTCGACGATATCCCACTGCTTCACTTCGTCGACCAAAGTCCAGCCCTCTAATATAGGATAGTCCCACGGTAAGACAGCGAATCCGTTATACCCCCACGGCGTGCCCCAACTATTTTGGATAATGATCCCATCCTTAGTGAAACCGACAGCGCACACTTCATGACAGCCGCGCACTCGCTCGCCGTCTTTCGGCATAGGTAGCACCCAGTTATTCTCATTCTTTAAGACAAACGCGTCAAAACTCACTCGTACATCAATCGTGATAGTCGCCGCTCCATGCTGAAAGACACAGTCGGCAATCTCGTCTGTTTTGCTCGTATAGGCATACCCGGCTATGCAATTTTCCTTTGCTTTGGGAAATAACGGCGCCAACTTCGCACTGATCTCCTCGTTAGGATAGTCAGCCGAAAGCGGCACACCTTTGGGCAAATCTTTTGCATAGCAAATACCGTTTTTCCGTGCGTTATCCAGCACTTTACGCATATAGCGCCCCTCACCTGTGTAATCATCGTCCGTACGGTCGAAATACGAAAATATCGGGGCGAATTCATACTGGCTCTTGCGTTCTCTTAATTCATGATAAAATTTTGCTGTTGCGAGCGCCCATGCCGTGCAGTCACCCGCCTCTTGATGATGCACTGGGCATAATACTTTCGGATAATATTCTTCCGGTCGCACCCCGGCAGAAATATAATCTTTCGCCTGATAGTCGCGATTATCCGCTGGCGATACTACCGCACCTAAATATTTTTCACTCATATTTCGCTATCACCTACGATTTCTCTATATTCTTCCTCGGTGATTTTCCCTAATTTTAAAAGATTATCGACCATGGCTTTCTTCCACAGCTCCTTTTGATAATACATCTTCATCTTCGCGATATCCATTTATCTCACCGCCTTAGGAGTTTAGTAATACAAGATAGTCGAGATTAGCTTCGATACGATCAACTTGCGTGGGTTCAGATATAGGATCGACGACAAAAGGATTTTTGCCGAATATATTCTTTAATTCTTTTTCTGATATCTCGATCCAGCGCTCTCCAATAATGCCGTCGTTATACTCTATATATTTTATGCCATTAAGAATTACGGTTGCTCTATAGCTTATATTTGATAAATTATCATCAAGAGGTACTTTATAATACATTCTCATATTCTCCTTTACCATATAATTTTCATATACCCATCTACGCCATCCCCACCTTTTACGCCATCCTTATCGTAACCAGTAAGATTACCATAAAAAGCGTCTCCGCCTTTTCCGCCAGAGCCAGCTGATACCGACAATACCGAGTTAGTGCCTCCTTGTCCGCCATATGTTCCTTTGCGAGTGTTGGTATCCGTCGTTACAGCAGTTATACCCTCTCCTCCCGCTCCACCAGCATGTCTCGCATAAACAAAACATTTTTTATAAAGTGTTACATTCCTCGAAGTATTATATTCGCCGTTAAGACCTCCACGCCGTTCAACACCGAGATTATCTTCTGATGATGACGACAAGCTTATAAATCCTAGCCCCCCTGTGCCGCCTTTTCCCCCACGGCAGATCATTAATTCACCAAACGAAGTATCTCCTCCGTCAGCGCCATCTGATCCCGCGCTGCCTGCGCTTACATATGAGGTTGTTCCAACACCTCCTGCTCCACCTTTTCCGCCAGCACCTACAGTAATATTGTATGTTGTTTTCGGTGTGACAGCTATCATCGCCATTATGGCATCAGGCGCAGAACCGCCACCTCCGCCGGTACCTGCTGTATTGTAACCTCCCCACTGAGTGTATTCACGACCACCCCCGCCACCTCCGCCGCCGCCAAATCCACCCCAAGCAATTACATATACATACCTAACACCTTTGGGGCAAATCCATGTGTAATCACCAGGCGTATTATACTCGATAGAACCTCCGGTTAAATACTCATCTAATTTCTTATCACTCATACCGCCACCGCCTTGTCCTGCTAAAAATGCATTTCCCATATATCTGCGAGGCGATTTTCTGCCTTACGATTCATCGCCTCATTCCCTCCTTTATCGTACAATTTCAATATTTATACTGATCGCCTGTGTGGGCTTTTCTTCAAAGCAGGTAAAAGTTATCTTCCCTGCGCTCGTTACCGCCTTGCTTATACAGTTCCATGCCTCTTTTTCCAAAATTGCCGTTGCATTAGTTGCTGAGTACACTGGCATGATGTGTGGATTGTCTGTAGCCAGTATCCCGCTTATCGAGATACTTTGCGTATACGGTGCACTCGTTCCGCTCCATGTCGTCGTAAGTGTCGCTGTATAACTTACTTTTTGAGCTCCGCCCGCATTTTGTAAAGCAGCATAGACTGCTTTATTCTGCACCGGATTGGTGCTGGTGCTTGATAGCGCACTATCTACAACTGTTTTATTCGCTCCCTCAGCAATACCTGCGAGTTTCGTTTTTTCCGCTGTCGTATAATCATTCATTGACAAGCCTTTGCCGTCAATCTTATCGACCTTAACACCTAAGCCGTCATCCACATATCCTTTAGTCGCGATGTCCTTTTCGTCCTCGATTTTACCGTAGTATTTCATCGGTCATCACCGCCTTAGACATAGAGGACTACGACCTTTAATTCGTTAGTCGGATTTTCACTTACACTTACCGTCACTTTCATAGCATTAATCGTGACGTCACAAATTACTTTCTCGCCTGTTACGGTATCCATGACAAATACAGTTAGGATTTTACTTCCTGTGTATGTCGCATTATTACTATTTTGATTTTTGGCGATACTAAACTCTCCGCTTTTGATGATTGTCGGCTTATTGCTTAAATCAGCATAATCACCGCTAAAGGCAACCGTTTTTAAATCAGCGAAATATTTCGCGATTTTACCCATCAGTACGCTCATTTTCTCATCGCTTGCGATATTCGTTCTCGTGCTTGCTTGAGTAAATGTCACCGTCGTATCGCTTGCATTACCGCTTTTTGTGAGATAGTTACTTAAATCGATCTCCGTATCGCCGAATTTTTCAAACGCCGTTCCTGTCCATAAATATTCATCCTTAGCGTTGTTCGTCTGCGCACTATC
Source organism: Clostridiales bacterium (assembly GCA_003343815.1). GTDB lineage: Bacteria > Bacillota > Peptococcia > Peptococcales > Peptococcaceae > QAKL01. The sequence goes on along the minus strand of QAKL01000101.1, from coordinate 8,192 downwards.
TTTCGGCACCAGATAGATGACATTGCTCTTACCGCTTGCAGGTAAATTATCTACCGCTTGGATTTCCATCGTCGCCAGATTACCGATTAAAGTATTGACTTCTTCTTTGGTGTAGGTTTCACTTTTCTTGTAATAATTCGCTAAATTACTTACCGTGTTATCGATAAACCCCTCATCATTCGTTAAATCGCTTAGTTTTAGCGGAATGTCCTCTGCTTTTGCATAGTAGCTCGGTGCCTGACCGCCCAGCTTAGCCGCATTATCTATGACTCCGTCACCGTCAGTATCGTAGGTACTTTTCAGCATGTCGCCTTGAGCCATTTCACCGATCTCAGTATTGATCTTGTTAATGGCTTCGTTTAGCGCTTTACCCTGCGCCGCGCTTAGTGCCTTATCCGTATCGCTGCTCGTGAGATTATCTACTACTTCGACGGACAGTGTCCCGTCTACCAATACCTTTAAACCACTGCCGACTTTGACACCGCCTACCGTACTTGCTGTAGCGATCGGCAGTTCATATACACTCATCTCCACACCGTCGACTTTGATATTACCGTTTGTTTCTGACGACTCTACCACGACGCCGATTGTCCGCCATTCACTGCCGTTATACCACATGATCCGCGAATTTACGCTGTTGGTATAAATCTGCCCTAACTTTGGATTACTCGGCGCGACAGCTAACGGCTGAACAATCGCGTTTTGCAATTCATTTTGATTTAGATCAATATTTGTTAAATAAAGCATCTCATTCCCCCTCCTAATTTAAAAAAGCCTTACCGGAAAACGCTCCGCTAAAGCTCAAGATTACAGTATTTTTATCTACATACTCGCTTTCGCCGACGACCGTATTCCCGGCGCTGTCTTTCACTACCACCGACGGCATCTTATCCAAATCATGCTTTATTACCCACACCTTAGCCGCTTGGCTCTGCACATGAACATAGCTTTTATCTCCACTTTTTGCAAGCGCCTCACTTAAACCGATAATCGCCTCGATTGGGTGCTGGTTGGGCTGGTCGCGGTTGGTTAGTTTGGTGTGATCTCCGGTTTCTATTTCATGTACTATTCCCACACATGCGTCCAGCACCTCTTCAGTGGCTAGCTCCGCCTCTATACTCACCGTATTTATGAGCTCGCCATCCAGTTCAATCATCACCTATCACCCCATCTTCCAGTATCCGCCCCACCGCCAGACGAAATACCTGCGTTTTTGCTCTGCCCCCGTCATTAAACCCAACTCGTAATTGAAAATCCACATCTGCCGTCTCATCAAACTTTAACGTATCATCTTCGCTCAAGGCGATTTCGACTATATTTCCGTTTTTACTTACTCCGTTTTCTAATGTTTTCACCAGCACCACTTGCCCCCTTTGGGCAAATGCCGCATGGCATATCGTTATGTATTCCGTATCCACCGATAATTTCACCTTGATTACCGGCGTACATCCGCGCCCTATCTCCATCTTCGTCCTCCTTTCACCGCCATGGGCAGGTATCGTTTTTCTTGCGCACCACAGGTTCGTTTGCTTTTATTAATTCTTCATCACCATAGTGCAGCGCATTATGCGTCTCCATACTCACACATACTAAATACTCCGGATCAAGCAGCCGCTCGATATTATTCGTCACATCCTCTACCGTCGCCGGATTCATATGGTGGATGATCACCTTTCCTACGATTTCGCGACTCCTTATTCCTAAATCACAGCCCATATCGCGGATGATGACCTCTCTCCGCACCCGCTTCCATTCTCTCGAGCGGTAAAACATTTGATTTAAATATCTCTCAAATCCAAACGTCTCCACCCCCACCGCCCCGTTCAAACTTAAATATTCAAATCTCTCCTGAAATGTTTCCAGCTTCACTAAATCGCTATAGCACCGCATCTTTTACCTCACTTAAGCATAAAAAAAGAACCGCAAACGCGGCTCCCAAAATCATTAGGCTCTTTACACAAAATCTATGACAATATCTCTATTCATCAATAATTCCATAATAGATTTTCCGTCATAAAACTTATCGGTAACAACATCATAGAAACTCGAATATTGCTTTTCCTTATCTCCCCACCAAACATTATAGATTATTCGCCCATTTGTGATAGTATTTTCTATGCCCGCTCTCATATTCTTATATGAGAAATAAAAGTCATTAGCTTCATCTACAACTAACTGCTTCAATTTACCTATGGTCATAATATGTCTCCACTGTAGCTTATTTTGTTATTAGCTTTTTATCGCACTACTCATCATGAGCTATAAATTTTAAATCATCAGCGTAGCAATCATATAGCGGCCACTCATCATTTTTAGCATCATAAATATCACTTTCCACTATATACATTGTCGGTTTAGTTTCTGAAATATCCACGATTATTCCACTTACGTTTTTAGATTTTACATATACTTTGTCTAAATACTCATACACGCTTATCCCTCCTATATGCGCTTGTTAATCTTGGAGTAGCTCCATCCTCGTCGATAATCCACGCTGTGCAGAATGTTCTTTTCTTAATAATCCCTAAATCCATATAGATACTGTATCCAATTGAACCATTAGCATTTTGTCTAAAACCAGTTGCTTTCTTAATATCATACTGTCGTTCGATATCTTTATAAAGTCTAACTGCGTCATTCTTCGTGTACCCCACATTAAAGAAATCTTGTGAATGCTTAGCTCCTTCTTTTAACATATACTTTTCAATTTTATCTCGATGAATACTAAATCCTTTTTTACTTTCTATTATACCATTTTTCGCGCGCTTCGCAATAGCATATCGACTTTTTCCCTCTGGTGTTAAACTCCCGTCTTTGTTTTGGTATCTCCTTACGCCCCAGCGCATACCTTTGACACCATAGTGATAGAGCTCACCGCCGTACCCATAATTATACTGCCACAAATATATCCCTCCGCTCACTCATCCTCGTCACTGTGTCCACTGTAGCTTTTCATAGCATCCAGCGCCTTATTGTACAGTTCCTCGATTCTTTGCGCCGCTTTCAAATTTTCGGTTTTAGCCTCGATCAGATCTTTCTGTTTCTCCAAAATCTCTTTCTCGATTTTTTCTTTCGTCGAGCCCAGCTTTAGATAGTGAGTGATTACCTGTGACGATGCCGTCCCTTCTCTGAGCTGCTTTTCCGCCAGATCCACCGCCAAGGATATCAGCTGATTCTCTCTTGCCTCCGGAGTACATGCCGGACGAAACTTTTGCTTACTTGCATTACTTACATTACTCGCATTTTTTCTTTGCGCCATCTCCGACAGCCTCCTTTCTTTTCGCTTAATATATTTTGTTTCATGATTTATTACATCTTTAACACTTTTACCTTTCCTCATCAAAGATACTCGATAGAGCTTACTAAGCCGGTCTTTCGCCGATCACCGAAAGGAGAGAAAAAATGAAAGGACGCAGCTACCCCATACCACATCGTACCGACTTAATAAACTCTATCAAGCACCCTTACTCAAACTTCACACCTATGCTTTAATTTTTTACTATCCGTGCATCCAATCTTTTAAAACACATTCCTCCAAAATATCCCCCGGAGAATTTTTTAAGACCGCCGCGATAACACAGGGGGTGTGTTTTTCGCCATACCCCCCATATCCCACATCTTTCGCCCGAATAGGCGCCAATCAAACAGCTTTTCTAGCGACTTTCTTATACACATTCCTGAAATCATACTTAATAATCTCATCAATTGCACGCTCGATCTCCAGCTCGTTTTCTTCATCTGTCAACGCATCCGAAGTCCGCGCAATCCTGCCCAAATAAGCGCAAGTATGATAACCCTTCTCCTCATCATACAAAAACCACGAAGTGAACTGCTCGAATGGGTCAAACGGATTATCGAAAGTCGTCAGCCTGTACGCATCCTGCATCACTGTCCACTCCTCTCATTCGTCAAATGTTTACTCACCGTCGATGTCGACACACCCAAAGCATCCGCGATCTCTGCATTCGTGTAACCCGACGCTTTCAGCGCCTTAATCCGACCAATTTGTCCCGCAGAAAGTGAATTAGTCGCCCGCGGAGTCGCTCGCTTACGCACTTCATCCATATCTGCATTATTCAAAATCTGCGTCAATTTATTCTCGCTCACCGCACCAGCTTGAATCGCTTCCCATTCCCGATCCGTGATCTTCACCGGCGTACGCTGCGCGCCGACTTTTACCCTAGACTGAGCCAATGCCTGCTGACTGATCTTCTTAACCTCGCCCTTCGTCATATCAGGGTTCGCTTCTTTCTTCGCTTTCACAATACTATTCGCCATGATCTGTGCTTGCCGTTCACGCGGCGCATTCTTTAACGCCACATTCAACTTGGCATCCAGCGAATCACACTCCACCCGATAAGTCTTCTTCGCCTGCGCGCTGTACTCGATCTTACCTGTCGCCAACATCTCTTTGCGCGACTGATTCGCCAGCGACTTCATCTTGTTTGCATAATCAGCGTAAACTTCCTCGACGGGGTGTCCAGACGACAAAGTACGGGCGTCCCCGGCCTCAGCCATCGCCGTCGAGGGCTGGGTGCGTTTTTTCACCCTCCCCCTAGAGTCCGTATATTCCAGCTTGTCTGCGTCTTTCCAATACTGCCGCCCAGTCTTGGGATCGATCTGCGGCGAGCCCTGCCGCTTGTTCACCGAAACCTCGCTCTTCGCCCGCGAAATCAGCGTTGATGCCCCCTCGTGGTACTTGCCGTCCTCTCCGATCCGCCCTTGATAGCGCTTTTTCAATGAAGCAATATCGTTATCGATCTCGCTCTGCTTGTAATCCAGCTTATGCTTTTCCGCGTCAATAACCACCATCGAGTGGCGTACTGCTCTCGCCAGCTCATCCTGTGTCGCACCTTTCAAAGTCATATCGGTAATCAGATTAGAAATCACACCCATCTCTTTTTGCGTAGCTTTCATCTGCCGATACTCTTTACCACCGCGATAATAATGCTCTTTTCCCGAGGAATCAACTCGTGTCTCATCCGCACCATATTTCGTCTTGGGGTCAAATCCCTTTAACCCCTCCAGAGGGGGTGTCGAAGTAATTTTCACCTTACTCATCGACGAATTGCACGGAATCACCATTACCGTATCCCCGTCAAAATCCGCACCCGACAAGCGCTCCGCCACTTTCGAGTTAATCCCTACCGCGTCAAGCGCATTCGTACCCAAAATCTTCTTCGCATCCGCCTGCTTATTATTTACCGTCAGCACCGGGATCTCAAAAGTACCGCCATGCGGAAACCTCACCAGCGCCACCTTTTCGCCATTTTTATAATTCGGTGCATACACCTCGTCATCTTTCATCGAAGTAATCGGCATAATTACCTGATAGCGCTGTCTCGGCAAAGCCGCTGCCTGCAAATGCACCGCTGCTGCATCGCAGTCATCTGCAAAAGATTTCAGCAGCGCCTTTTTCACCGTCGGATTAGTCAGCGAGCAGATCTCCTCAAACTCTGCTACCTTATCCGCTTCAGCTAACTTTAACTGTTTCTCTGCCAGCGCTTTCGGCTGCTTAGAGAGGAATTGACTAGGCAGCTTCTTCGCCCACTCGCCCCAATCTCCCTCTTCCGCTCGCTTATTGATCAATGAAAGCTGTTGTTCGCCATTTTTATCAGTATAATAGCTCTGCCCATTTGCCTTGATATATGAGCCAAAAGGATTATCCGGATCATCCTTGATATTCTTCAGCACATCCAATTTTGCGACATCTTTTGTTTTATTGGTGTTAAAGACAATATCCACACCATTCGGCAAATCATCGCTGTAAACTGCCATACCTTTCAAATACTTTTTATTATCGACCAAGATACGCACCTGCGCATAGTGCGCATCCCCAAGCGATAAATCCTCGACTCCGCGGCGAATCTCCAAGACACCGTCTTTTTCCAACCCGCCATCCTCCGCATAACGGATCGCCAACCTTTTGCTGTCCATACTCTTCGGATACACAAACGGCGTAAAAGTCTCGCCATTATCATGTGAAGTATAGTTTGTGATTTGATGAATATTCTCATAATCGTAAATATCTTTGTGCTCCGTCCCCGGCGGACACACGACACGCAAATTAGTTTGCTTTCCGGGATTTGTCGCCTGCGGCACACCGCCGCCATACACCTCATACCCATCGGCACGCAATATCGCCAACGCCTCATTCAGCTTTTCTTTAGAAATGCCCAGTTCTTTTTCCACCCCGGCGCCCACATCGACGATACCTTTTTCATCGATCTGTTTTTTCAAAAATTCTGCAGTCTTGACTGATTTATTCATTCGCGCCTCAGAGGTTTCATTCAAAAGCGAGCGGATCGACGAATCATTTGCATATCCCATCTTATCGGCGATTTCCTGCAGAGAATATCCCTCATCACGCAGAGCTTTCGCCTTTGCTACTTCCGCCGCACGCCGTTCGTTTTTGGCGATTGACTTATACGCACGCAGCTCTGTCGTCGACATCCCCATCATCTCGGCAATCTTTGTCTCGCTTACACCCTCTTTTTTCAAACTCTCGACACGACTCAAAAAATCACCGCTGTGCTGATAAGGATTCTCCCCCGACCCCCATGGATATCTCCCCGAATGCCTCGGCGTACCGTAATGCATCAGCATATCTTCAAGTATGGGATTCATCTTCACCCCTCCTGATCTTTGATTTTGGCAATAATTTTATCAAAAGTGATAATCTTATCAATAATCGGCGCAATATCTTCTACTGTCGGCTCATGGACGATCACCTCATCGCTTTGGTATAATCGGAGCTCCATCGCGATCTCTCCCGGCTTCATCCGATATTCCAAACAAAATAACGCTGCATAAATTTCCAGCTGCTCCATCTTAGCCGGAGTAGCCCCGGTCTTCAGATCATGGATTCGCAAAAGTCCATCACGAAACCCGATCGCATCCGCCGTCCCAAAACAATTCTCTGAATAAAACAAAGTCTGCTCCGGCGTCATCTTATAGCCGATCGCATCATTGACATACATATTCAAGCTCTTCTTCGATTTCGGCAGCTTTTGTCCCAGACGGATACACTGTGCCGCAAACTCATGCAGCTCCGTCCCCTTTTGCGCCGCCAAAAATTTAGAATATGCCTCGGCGATTTTTCCCTCATCATAATTTATCCAATGATACTTGCTCGCTCCCAAAAAAGCGTGCTGTCCCTCAAGATTCAAATGCTTGTTGAAGTTCATCCAATACCTCCTTTTTGTTCTCCGGATAGATAAAACGTGCAAACGCCATCTCATCCATCTTGCTCACATAATATTCTTGATTCGGCTGCCTCGCGGCGTTTATGTGACGCTTGCATTCCAAAGCCGCCCACTTGCCGCGATATAAAATTAAAAGATCCGGTAAGCCTTGGATATACTCAGGATCTGTCTTCATGACGATACATCCCGGAAACATCCGCTCCAGATCTTTGATCAATAGCCTTTGAAATTGACTTTCCAGCATTACCATCACCCTTTCTTAAAAACCGCACAAAAAAAGAGAGGGTGAACTAAAAATAGCTCATTTATCCTCTCTCCTCATAAAAGGGCGTGTATTTTTCGCGTGAATGCTATTGAGATCATAATTAAATCGTGCTATAATATTAATAAATTCAACAATACAATGGGGGAAATTATTATGATAACATTTTCAAATGTAATTAATGTTGCAACTATAATAATATTAAGTGTTGCCGTATATTTTTTTAAAAAATCATTTCCAGCATACTTAACGGAAAAAGCAAAAAATTTAGCTACAAAACAAGATATTGAAGAAATTACTCGAAAAACTGAATCTATACAAAAAGAGTTTAAAGAAAGTTTTGAGATTTTTTCTTCTGATGTTGAGTTTAAATATGATTTTTATTTTAAGCAATATTCGATACTATATAGTCATCTATATTCTATCGTCACACAATCTGAATACTTACGTTATTTCTCAAAAATTAGCGAGAAAAAAGATTATCCTTTTGAAGATTTTCCATTTCTCGAACCATCAAATAAAAAGACTACAACAAAAATTTCTTTTAAATCGGATACTCAAGTTGAGTTTTCTTCAAAAACAGAAATTATTAATACACCATTGACTGAATTTAATAAGAAAAATCTGTGCAATTATATATTAGAAAACGCAGCATATGCCGACCAATCATTACTTAAACTTGCTGTCGAATATCGTTTTGCTTACGAACATTATGGTAACGATAA
>QAKL01000076.1 GCA_003343815.1 Clostridiales bacterium | reverse complement strand
CGGGCAGTATATGTACATCGAAAAGCCGTTGGGCTACAGCGCGCAGGGCGTCTGCGAAACGGTGGATAAATACAAAACGGCAGACGCTACATTGCAAAATACGGAAAATGCTGTCCTTGCGACTGAAAGCGAGCCGATCAAGCCGCATGTCATTGCGATCATGAACGAATCATTCTCCGATTTGGCGGCGCTGGGCGATTTTTCGGCAGATAAACCATATCTGAATAATTTCTACAGCTACACTGATAATACGATCCGCGGCAATTTGTATGTCTCGGTCTTGGGCGGGACGACCTGCAACAGCGAATTTGAATTTTTGACCGGCAACAGCATGTATTTTTTCGGCTCAGGGTATATTCCCTATCAGCAGTCAGTCAATTTTGCTCAGCCATCTTTGGCGACAATTTTAAAAGAGCAGGGCTATACGACGGTCGCCATGCATCCGGCGGCAGCGAAAAACTGGCAGCGTGCTAAAGTTTACCCGCTTTTGGGCTTTGACGAATTTTTAGACATAGATTATTTTGAAAACCCCGAGATGATGCGCTGGTATTATGTGAGCGACAGATGCGATTACAAATATTTGATCAAACGCTTCGAAGAACGCGAAGAGGGCGAAAAAATGTTTATTTTTAACGTCACAATTCAAAATCACGGCGGCTATGAGCTCACGAACAGCGGTATTTCCGAGTATGTCAATGTCCGCAACGGTAATGGCCGCAGAGATAATATTGCTTCGCAGTATATTTCGGTCATTCGCGAGTCGGATAAAGCGCTGAAAAATTTGCTTAATTATTTTAAAAACGTCAATGAGCCGGTGATTTTGTGCTTTTTCGGCGATCATCAGCCGAACTTGGATCAGGAATTCTTAGAAGCGGCAGTCGGCAAGGATTTAGACGACTTCACTTTTGAGGATAAAATCAAGCAGTACAAAGTGCCGTTTATGATTTGGGCGAATTACGATATTAATGAAGAAAATATCGATGCGGTGAGCTTAAATTATTTGGGTAATATTTTGTTGGAAAAAGCAGGCCTTTCCACTAACGGCTACGGCGAATTTTTAAACGAAATCCGTCAGGAAATGCCCGTAATCAATTCGCTTGGTTATATGAGCGCGGACGGAGTATTCCACGAAAAGGGCGAGTCAGAGACAACTGAAACGATCAACGATTACCAAAAAGTGCAGTATAATGTCTTTCACGATCGTCACGGCCGTTTGGACGAATTGGCAGAGTAATGGCACCAAATACTTTATGATCTAATAAGATAAATTATCGGATCATAAGGAGGGGCGGCTGTGAAAATTCGCATGGGGAAGCTTACGGACGCATTTTTAGCAAGCTATACCAAGGACGGCTATAAAAGTTTTTTTACCGAGGAAGCTTTGAAAATGAAGCACATTATCCTTGTTGAAGGTGCCTCAGCCAAGATACGCACCGAGATGTATAAATCAGTGGCACATATTTTGGCTCGTGAGGGGCAGGATGTGGAATTAATCCATCAAGCGCAGAATCAGGCTTTGTTAGAGGGGCTCATCGTAAAGAAAAGGAAGATCATCATAGCCGACTACGGTGAGGAGAAAAGGACGAAGAATGCGGAAATTTTTGATTTAACGGAATATCTCGATCAGGAGATCTACGATATTTATGCGGCGAAAATCGTGGATTTGGAGGAAGAAATCAGAGTTAATCTGGAGCTTTTGAGCGAAAGCTGCAAAATGATCAACGCCAATCATTTGCCGGAGGCAGAGATAGATGAAAAGGCGCAGCAAAGATTGGTGAAAAAAATTGCCGCGGAATATTTTTTCCGCGACAAACCAAAGCCTGCGGTGCGCTTTGTCCGCGGGCTGGACGGAGAGTCGTTAGCAGAGTGCCTGCGGGAGATATTGGCAGATATTACGAGAAAATATTATCTGCCGCCGAAAATGCCCGATAAAACCGCGGCTTTGGAGGAGTTGGCGGAACAGGCGGGAGCGGCGGGATACGAAGCGATAATTTATTACGACAGTTGGGACGGCGAGCGGGCGGAGGTTTTGAGCGTGCCTGCTTTAAATCTGGCGATCTCCGCGCAAAAGATGACAGATTTTGCGCCGTGTTTAAAAGAAATGGCAGAAGAATGGCCCAATCCGCGCAGTATCAAAAAAATGCTTTCGAGCATTAACGTCCTCCAAGAAACTTTGGAGGAAATATATAAAGATATTATGAGTGAGGATTATCTGGCAAAAGCCAAAGAAAGTCTGCGGCAAAAGTTAGATGATTGCTTAGAAAATGGCGCAGAATAGCGATTGGCTAAGTATAAAAATTTTTTTGCTTTAATGCGAAATTTTACTTGACTTGACCGAATTTTATATGTATACTTAGAAGAGTGTCAATAAGAATTTCAAAAAAGAGGTGGAAAGAAATGAAAGAAGGTATTCATCCACAATTTAATACCGTGCAAGTACACTGTGCCTGCGGTAATACTTTCGAAACCAAATCAACCAGCAATAAGGATATCAAAGTTGAGGTTTGCTCTCAGTGCCATCCTTTTTACACCGGCAAACATCACACCCGTGCAGCTGCCGGCCGTGTAGAAGCTTTTAACAAGAAATATAAAAGAGGTTGATTTCTGCGGTCGGATGTGTATCCGGCCGTTTTTCTTGCAAAAAAGAGGCGAAAGTTTGGAAATTGTGCTTGACTTAAAGATCAAATTATTGTATAATAATTTGATGTAAGTGGGCTTATGCCCTTTTTCAACCGCACTGAACGGGCTTGGAAATGCCGCAAAGGCTGCCTGGTATTGGGCGAGTACTTCTGGAGGAGGTGTTTTTTGATGTACGCAGTTATTGAAACCGGCGGTAAACAGTACAAAGTCCAAGAGGGCGATGTATTGCAAGTAGAATTATTACACGCTGAGGCCGGTGAAACCGTAGCTATTGACAAAGTATTAATGGTTAATAAAGACGGCGAATTGAAAGTCGGCGCTCCTTATGTCGAGGGTGCGAAAGTAACTTTAAAAGTTGAAGGTAACGGCAAAGCTAAAAAAGTTGTTGTTTTCAAATTTAAAGCGAAAAAGAACTATCGTCGTAAAAAAGGTCATCGTCAGCCGTTCACCAAAGTTACTGTAGAAAAGATTGAGGCGTAATGATTAGTGCGCAGATTTTTTGGCAGTCTAAGCGTTTAGTGGGCTTTGATATTAAAGGACATGCCGATTACGCTCCGCACGGAGAGGATATAGTTTGCGCGGCGGTATCTGTTTTGGCGATTACTGCGGTAAATTCTCTGTTAGAGCAGGTAGGTCCGGTAATGATTAAGCAAAGCGACGACGGATTAGTGAGCTGTCGTTTACCTGACGAAAGTTTAACAAACGAGAAAGAAATTAAGGCTCAGGCGATATTAAAAACTTTGCTCATCGGTTTAAACGGTGTCAGCATGGAGTATCCAGAGCATGTGAAATTAGATAATATTACGAGCTGAGGAGGTGTCGTTATGTTAAAATTTAACCTTCAGTTATTCGCATCGAAAAAAGGTGTTGGTAGTACTAAGAACGGTCGTGATTCCCATTCCAAACGTTTGGGCGCTAAAAGATCCGACGGTCAGTTTGTCTTAGCCGGCAACATTTTATACAGACAAAGAGGTACGAAAATCCATCCCGGTACTAACGTAGGTATCGGCGGCGATGATACCTTGTTTGCCAAAGTAGACGGCATTGTACGCTATGAGAGAAAAGGCCGCGATAAAAAGCAAGTCAGCGTTTATCCGGTTGCAGAGCAGAGTGCTGTGTAATTAGAAATTTAGCCCTTATCCGTATGGATAGGGGCTTTTTTCTGTCTAAAAATGCGTATATTGACAAAAAGGCAAGTTTTAATTATAATTTTAATAAAATGAGTATTTGGCTCGCAAAAGAGAGCATATTTATTTTACTGTAGCTAACTTGGGATGAAGGAGGAGAATAATGCTAAAATTTGAACAACTGTATTATTTGTATTTAGTGCATCGCTTTAATTCGGTAAAATTAGCGGCAGAATCGATTCCTGTGACCCCATCAGCTGTCAGCACTGCTATTCATAAATTGGAAAAGGAGATCGGCATTTCACTTTTGGAGCGGACGTATCGCGGTATAGAATTAACCGAGCCTGCCTGCAAAATAGCCGAGGCTTTCGGCAAAGTGGTCGAGCAGATGGAAAATGTCCAAAAAATCATTGAGCAAACCAACAGCAAGGCACTTGATGTGCAGGATAAAAAGCATCTGACCTTATATTTGTCTCGCGGCTATTACCAAGGAAATTTGACGGATATTTTCAATATGTTTGAAAAATTTGGCATTGAGGTAAATATCCCCGACACCTCCTGCGGCAATGAGCGATATTTGCAGTTTGTCAATGACGATAAAGATGCGGTTTTGCTGAACTTTTTCACAGAGCCTATCGATAAAATATTGGCTGATTATCCCAATGTGCGCTTTATTCGTATTGCGACCTCCAGACCATGCGTTTATTGCAGCAAGGATTATCCGCTGCTGTCGGAGGATATCAAGGAGATTACGCCAAAAGAGGTTTTAAAGCTGCCGTTATTGATGTTTTCCGAGGGGTATGATTTGGCATTGCCGATTTTTGAAATGTTAGAAACACACGGCAAGCTGAATATCGTCGGGAAATATAACAATATTGCGGTGTTGTCGGCATTTTTGGCAAAAAACAAAGGAGTAAGCGTTTGTAGCGAAAATTATTTGGTTTTTGGGCAGCATTTTGGCAGTATGAAGGATAATTCAAGAGTGATACCGATTAAAACGGAAATGCGCATATCGGTTCTTGTTTGCTATAATAAAAAGCTTTCTGAAGAAACACAGAAAATATTGCAAACGATTGCGAAAGAAACGGTATATGCAAAGCATAAGTAGCCAAGGCTCGAGACAAGCTCGAGTCTTTTTTATGTATATAAATTAAACGATATTTAATTTATATACATAAAATTAAAAATATTAAGTTTGACTTATACGATGCAATGGCATATAGTAAATATATAAGATAAATATCGGCCGATGATTTATCATGGAAAGTTGTTAAAATTTTGAGACGGAAAGGGGTCATGTGCAATGACAGTAACAACTGAAAGTGGAGTTAATAAAAAGATTATTAGAAATTATATTAATATTGCAATAATTTTTGGCGTAATGATTGCGTTTCATTTTATTCCGGCACCGGCACCAATTACTACGCTTGGGATGCAGGTTATAGGTATATTTATAGGCATGATTTACGGTTGGATGACTTGCGGGATGCTTTGGCCGTCATTGGCAGGTATTTTAATGTTGGGTTTTACGGAGTATTGTGCATCTCCCGAGGCTGCTTTGGGAATGGCCCTGACGAACTCTACAGCAATGATGATGCTGGTGGCTTTTATTGCTTTTAATTATGTTGCAGGTACAGGTTTAACCGAGTGGATAGCCACATGGCTTATTACCAGAAAATTTACTATTGGCAAGCCTTGGGTATTTATGATTTTCTTATGGGTGGCAGGTATTTTAATTGCCGGTGTATTTAACGTAGTTATTTTGATTATTATGATGTTTGAATTTGTAATACCTTTATTTAAGGAAATGGGCTATACCAAGGACGATATGTTCCCTGTATATATGCTTTTAGGCATTTCCGCTAATCTTGGATTATGCACTGTTTGGCCGGCTTTCTTACCTCACTCTATTTATACCAGAGGAATAATCGCTTCAGCATTAGGACATCCGTTAACTACTTTGCAGTATACCATGTGTATAGCTGTGCCGTTATTAACGATGGTAGTTACTTACATTTTCGTAGGTAAATTTATTTTGCGCATTGATACCAGCAAATTTAAAGCAGGCTCTGCTGCTTTGGCACAGAAAATGCAAGAAAATAAAGGAAAGGGTTTGACTACAGAGCAAAAACACGGTGCGATAGTTTTGGCACTTTTCATTTTAGGCTGTGCCGTTCCGGCTATTTTGCCGAAAACATGGCCGATAATTTCAACTTTAAATCGTATGGGCGTAGTCGGTGTTTCGACCTTAACGGTTATTGCGGTAATCGTTCTGATGAAAAAGGACGGAACTACTTTAACTACCTTTGATCGTCTGATGCATGCGATGGACTGGAATATGATTTTATTGACCGCAGCTATTATGACTATCGCTGCTTCTATCACTTCTCAAGGGACAGGGATTGTAGCTTATTTAAGTATGGTTATTATTCCGCTTTTATCCAAAATGTCGGTTTTAGGCTTTGTGATTTTGGTAATGATTGTTATGTGTATTGTCAGCCAGTTTTCGATGAATATGGTTCTGCAAATGATTTTTGCGCCGATTTTGGGACCTATTTTGCTGCAAGCGGGATATAATCCGATGATTGCTGTGATGGCAGTTTACTTTGGCACTCAGCTGGCATTCTTGGCGCCCTCCGGCAGTATGATGGCGGCGATGGTATTCGCCAAAACCGATTGGGTTAAGCCAAGGAACCTTTATAAAATATGCGCGGTATGGATCCCATTGACAATGGTGATTTGGGTTATTATGACCTTGACATTCCCCAATATTTTCTGTCCGATGTAAGTAATATCTAAATAGGTTTAGCTTAAGTTTTCTGCTTTCTTTTAAAGTGGCAGGAAGCAATCACTATATATTTCAGATCAAAAGGAGTGTTCTTTATGGGTTTAAAAAGAGCGATGGTTATCGGCTTAGATGCTGCTGATCCGGTACAGGTAAAAAGATTGATGGCAGAGGGTAAGATGCCTAATTTGAAAAAGCTTTTGGAAAGCGGTGTGGCGAATGAGAATCTGGCGATGATTGGCTGTCTGCCGAGTGTAACACCGCCGAACTGGACTTCGATTGCGACCGGCTGCTGGCCCAGAACTCACGGTATTACCTGCTACGGTAATCAGACCTTGGGTGAGGGGCTGGATATCGAAAATGTGAACTGGACCAGTGAAAATGTGACGGCTGATTTTATTTGGGAGTCCTTTGCCAAAGAGGGCAAACGCAGTATTGCGCTGAGCTATTGCTCGGCGTGGCCGCCCCGCGATAC
>QAKL01000019.1 GCA_003343815.1 Clostridiales bacterium | reverse complement strand
GAAAGGACATTCATCGGGGAAAAATATAAATAGCAACCTAATCCGGTATTAACCAAGCCTAAAATAAGGATCCAAAACCAGCTTGTGCTGTCGATGTCGAGTGTATGTTCACCTTTAATGGCGAGAAAAATGATGCCGACTAAAAGTCCTGCAAATAACTGCACCATGCTGTTAGCCGGTCCCGTGATGTGCTCTGCTTTTTTTGTTGAAAATAATCATAAGGGCGTAGGTCACGGCAGCCATGCTTCCGCAGAATAGTCCCCAGAGATTAGCGCTGTGACTAAGCTCCTGTCCGTTAATGAGAAATATGCCGATGATAACAGCGATAAAGCCTGAAATTTTGTTTTTGCTGAGTTTTTCGCCGAAAATGACGGTCGAGAGCGCCATGACAATGACCGGACCGCAATAAAATAGCAGTGAGGCGATACTGACGCCTAATTGGACGTAAGCTTCATAGACGAAAAGCCAGCTGGCGCCCATCGCCATACCCGAGCGTAAGATTAATAGTAGACTTCCATAAGCCACAATCCATGTGGTGGAGCGGTACGTCCCAAGACGTCGCGTCTGCCTGTTGCCAAGGCGAGAGTTATCGCCTCAGGGGAAAGCGTGCCCGCGGCGATTTCCAGAAAGGAGCCTACCATGATGCGCACCATATTGCGCAAAAATCCTGCGCCGTAAAAATCGAAAATCCACCATTTATCGTGATGTGTGAGAGTTATTTTATAAATCGTGCGCTCTTTGGTTAAAACGTCGCTGCCGGAGGCACAAAAAGCGCTAAAATCATGTGTACCCTCCAAAAGGGGCAGAACTGGACGCAAAAGAGACTCCTTTAGCGGATAGGTGAATTGATAGAAATATTGGCGACCGACGGTGCGGGGGATTTTGCCCTCGTAGACATAGTAGCGGTAGTGCTTGCCGCGGGCGTCTTTTTGCGCGTGAAAGCTGTCGGGCATGATTTGGACATCGGTAATGGCGATATCCTCAGGCAATCGTACATTGAGCGCGCGCAGGAGGCTTTCAGGCGTGATTTTGGTTTCTGCGCGAAAGCTGGCGGCCTGCGCCAAGGCATGGACACCGCTGTCGGTGCGGCCGGCGCCTGTGATAGTCGTTTCTTTTTGCAAAAGGTCGCTTAAAGCGCTTTCGACAAATCCTTGAATAGTCGGGGCGTGGGAGCCGTTTTGCTTTTGCCAGCCTTGATAATTGGTGCCCTCGTATTGGATAGTGAGTTTATAGGTATTCATCGCGCACCTCAAAAGTAGATTCTGCTGACTACAGCAAGCGCTAAAATGAGCGCGGAGGCTATAAATGCGGCGTAGTCTAATGTAGCAAATTTTAATTCCTTTAATCTGGTACGTCCTTCGCCGCCGTGGTAGCCGCGCGCCTCCATGGCGAGAGCCAATTCGTCGGCACGCTTGAACGCGCTTAAAAACAAGGGAACTAAAATCGGCACTAAAGCTTTGACGCGTTTGATTAAATTGCCGCTTTCGAAATCGGCGCCGCGGGCGGCTTGCGCTTTCATGATTTTGTCGGTTTCCTCGATCAAGGTCGGGATAAAACGCAGAGCAATGGTCATCATCATGGCTAATTCGTGCGCCGGGACGCCGATTTTTTTAAAGGGATTAAGCATTTGTTCAATACCGTCGGTCAAAACGATCGGTGTGGTCGTGAGCGTGAGCAAGGAAGTGATGCTTACCAATAATACTAAGCGCGTTCCCATGAAAAGTGCCATGGTTAAGCCTTCTTTGGTCGCGTGGAGAAATTTCCACTGCCAGACGATTTCGCCGGGGGTCATAAACGCCTGCAAAAGCACGGTTAAAATAATAATGACTAACAAAGGTTTGATACCTTTTAAAAAGTAGCTTAGGGGGATACGGCTTAAAAGAATCAGGATTAAGGAAATCCCGAGCATGAACCAAAAACCTGTAAAGTTATTGATAACAAAAAGGGCAATCATGTAAAAGAGGATGCCGTTTATTTTGCTGCGCGGATCCATGCGGTGCAGGAGAGAATTTCCTGGGAGGTACTGCCCGATAGTAATATCTTTCAGCATGATTTATGCCCTCCTTTTTGGCGCCAGGCACGGGTGATTTCCGCGCGCGCTTGATCTAAATCGACGATAGAGGTATCAATATCCCAGCCCTCTTGGGCGAGGCGCTTTAAAATCGCGGTCACTACGGGGATATCTAAGCCTAAGGCGCGCATTTCCTCGGCACGAGCGAATATTTCCTGCGACGTGCCCTGCATATACAACTGACTATCGTTTAAAACGAGCAGGCGGTCGGCAAAGCGCGCGACATCGTCCATGCTGTGGGAAACTAAAATGACGGTGATGCCGAGCTTTTGCCGCAGGCTTTGCACCTCTGCTAATATTTCCTCTCGCCCTTGGGGGTCTAATCCCGCAGTAGGCTCGTCTAGGATCAAATATTTCGGATTCATCGCGAGGACGCCGGCGATTGCTACGCGGCGCTTTTGACCGCCTGATAAATCAAAGGGCGAGGATTTTGCCAAATCAGCGGACAGTCCGACGGTTTTCATGGCGGATTTCGCCAGAGCGCGCGCTTCTTTTTCTGCAAATCCTAAATTTTTCGGACCGAAAGCGATATCGGCGATGACCGTTTCTTCGAATAATTGATGCTCGGGGTATTGAAAAACCATGCCGACTTGGAGACGGTGCTTTTTGCGTTCCGCTTTGGGGGTATCTTTGGCGTTAATATCCACACCGTCAATAAAAACTTGTCCGCTTGTCGGCGCTAAAAGTCCGCATAAAAGCTGAACCAAGGTTGACTTGCCGCTGCCGGTGTGACCGATAATGCCGATAAATTCGCCGTCGTTAATGGTGAGCGAGACGTTGTTTAAGGCAGTGCTTTCGTTTGGAGTATTGGGCTGATAGATGTAGGAAACGTTTTTTAATTCTAACGGCATAAATTCACCACCAGTTCGTCTATAGTCAAAATATCGTGGGGGAGGTGCATTTCCGCAGGCAGGCTTTGCGCCAGCTCAGTTACGACCGGGACGTCCAAGCGCAGCTTTTTTAAAGTATCAACCTGCGCAAATACTTCGCGCGGCGTGCCTGTGAGGGCGATATCGCCCTTATCCATGACGATGATGCGGTCGGCTAAGACTGCTTCCTCCATATAGTGGGTGATATTGATAATTGTGATGTGTTCTTCTTTGTTTAATTTTTGCATGGTTTGGATGACTTCGCGGCGGCCTTGGGGGTCAAGCATAGCGGTCGGCTCGTCAAAAACGATGTATTTCGGGCGCATGGCGATGATACCCGCAATGGCGACGCGCTGCTTTTGCCCGCCGCTTAAAAGGTGCGGCGCTTTGTTTTTAAAGGCAGTCATCTCGACCATGGCAAGCGCTTCGTCCACCCTCTCGCGAATAATTGCAGGCTCTAAGCCTAAATTTTCGGGACCGAAGGCGCAGTCCTCCTCGACGGTGGTGGCGACCAATTGATTATCAGGGTTTTGGAAAACCATGCCGACTTTTTGGCGGATCTGCCAGAGGCTATTTTCGTCGGTGCTGTCCATGCCGTCGATAGTGACAGTGCCTTTATCGGGCAGCAAAAGGGCGTTTAAATGCTTGGCTAATGTTGATTTGCCGCAGCCGTTTTGCCCTAAAACAGCTAAATGCTCGCCTTCGTTAATCTCAAGCGATAAATCGTTAAGCGCGATATTTTTGCCTTGCTCGCTTTGATAAGTATGGGTTAAATGCTCAATTTTAATCATGTGCTTAGCTCCAATCGAATGGATATTTAAACAAAAAAACCCCTGAGTATCCTCAGCGGCTCATCCAATGAATCATTTTAAAATCGGTTCATCTTCTTTCATCCAGACTGTACTGTCGGTATCGGAATTGCACCGATTCGGCCATAGGGCTTGCGGACTGCCAAAATGGTTCACCGCCGGTCGGGATTTGCACCCTGCCTTGAAGATAAAATTATTGTAGCATTGCTTTTTTCTTATGTCAATAGTTTCACGGTATTTGCGGGATAAAGCGTGCAAAAATATTTTTATCGCTAAAAAGTATACTCTGCATTGGTGACAGTATTTGATAATTGGATGATCAAGCGAGCGATATGCTCGGTAGGAGCGGCAAAATCATTTTTGATCCAAGTGATGATAACAGCGGCGACACCGCCTGCGCAAAAACTTTGCAGAAAGTCTTTATCAGCGGGATAGGCAGTAAACATTTCGAAAAAAATCAAATCAGAGTTGGCGACGAGTATGCTGGGCGAGGTGCAGGCTGTGACGGCGCAAATCGAGCAAAGCTTGGCAGCGCAGGCGCGCGTCGCACAAAATATAAATATTTTGACTGAGCTGGGCGTGCCGCATGAGCAGGCGCAAAAAATGATAGAAAGGACCGAGGCAGCTATTAAGCATAATGTCGAGGTGAGCGATCCTTTGCCGCGCGGTTTATATGGGTTGATGATTTGCATGTTTATGCCTTTAGGCGCATATGTTTTCGGATTAATGGGAACGGCAATTTTGAGTATGGCAGCTAATGCAAACAAGCGGCGCTTTAGCCAATTGCGCTTGAGCGTTTATCAAAAAATCGCAGCAATTATAGCGGCGTTATTGGTGCCTACGGTAGGAATGCTGATTAATTATTGCTTTGGAGTCGAGTTGAGCTTGCTGCAAATAGCAGGATTGTGGGTGACAGTCGCGCTGACAACGTTTATTTCGGTGCAGCTAAGCGGTATATTTATGCGGTTTATCGGAGATGCGGGGACGTTTTTGAATGTGGCGCTGCTTTTGGTGCAGATCATTTCCTCAGGCGCGATTTTGGAGAGAGAGCAGATGTTGGGATTTTTCAGTATAATTAGCGTAATTTCGCCGATGTATTATGCGGTGGCGGCGATGAAAAACTTTTTGTTTGGTCAGGGAGTATGGAGTTTCACTCTTGTTTTAGCATTGATGGCAGTTATCCTGGCGGTAATTGATCTAATTTGCGCGCATGTACAAGACTATCGTAAAAAAAGATACTGTGAGCAGGGTTAAAAAATAGGGAGAATCATGAG
>QAKL01000043.1 GCA_003343815.1 Clostridiales bacterium | reverse complement strand
GATTTAAATAATATTGTCGTCAATGATCACGAGAACGATAACGCAAATAATGCTAATACTGCCAATAACGACAATACCGACGCTAATCAGTCAAACGGCGATAATACGGTTGTTCCAAAGGAAAATACTGCGGATAATACTCAAACCGTGCCTAAATACGATGGATTAACAATGACTATCAGTATTGTCGATATTCAACCAAATAATGTCGATAAATGCTGGCTGCAAGTAATGGCAGACGGCAAGCTTTTGTGGGAGGAAACTTTGAACGAGGGTGCCAGCAAAACCGTCACTGCGACTGATAGTATTCGCGTCAAAGCCGGCAATGCCGGAGTGGTCAAAATTACCCTAAACGATCATGATTTAGGCATGATGGGGGCTTACTCCCAAGTAGTAACAAAAGAATACACATCTGATTCACTCAAAAACGAGCAGACGACATATTCTCCCGGGGCGAAAGAGCCTGTCAGCGGCGGCATTTATGATGAGCAGCCGACAGAGGTCACTAATTCTGACCCAAATGATTTGAATGCGCAACAATAAGAAAAACGAGGTTAGATTTTTATGAAAAAGGTCAGTATCGTTTCGCTGGGCTGTGCGAAAAATTTAGTTCACAGCGAAAACATGATGGGTATTTTACAAAAACACGGCTATGAATTATGTGATGATTATAGCGAAGCAGAAGCTATCATTATCAATACCTGCGGCTTTATCAACAGCGCCAAAGAAGAATCCATTAACACTATTTTGGAAATGGCGAATTATAAGGAGGATAAATGTCAGGTTTTAATCGTCATGGGCTGTATGGTACAGAAATATCCTGAGGAATTAGCCGAAGGCTTGCCGGAGGTTGATGTCTTTTTGGGCACCGGCAGTTATTTGGACATCGCTGATATTTTGGATAATTATACTAAAGAACAAGGACAAATGGTCGAAATTGCCGATACTTGGGAGAAAGAAAGCGATGAGGCGCAGCCACGCGTCATTACTACACCGAAATCTTACGCTTATTTGCGTATTTCCGAGGGCTGCGACAATAACTGTACTTACTGCGTAATCCCGCAGATGACAGGACCGTACCGCAGCCGCAGTATCGAGAGTATCGTTACCGAGGCGCAAGATTTGGCAGCGCAGGGTATCAGCGAAATTATCCTGGTCGCGCAGGATACGACCTATTACGGTTACGATTTGAGCGGCAGATTTCTGCTGGCGGATTTATTAAAAGAACTTAATAAGATCGACGGCTTACGCTGGATTCGTATTTTGTACGCTTATCCGAATAATTTTGACGATGAGCTGATCGAAACTATCGCTTCTTTGCACAAGGTATGTAAATATTTAGACATTCCTTTGCAGCATGGGACAGATAAGATTTTGCGCAAAATGAACCGCAAAATCACCGTGCAGGAAATCGAAAGCCTGATTGCTAAGTTGCGCGCAAAAATGCCGGATATTACTTTGCGCTCGACTTTCATTACCGGTTTCCCGTCAGAGACGGAGGAGGATTTTGCCGAACTTTTGGCTTTTTTAGAAAAAGTACAGTTAGAGCGCGTCGGCGCTTTTGCGTATTCGCGCGAAGAGGGGACGGCGGCAGCTTTGATGCCGGAGCAGATCCCGAGTCAAACAGCCGAAAGACGAGCCGAGCTTTTGATGGAGGAGCAGTACGATATCATGTATCACTGCCATGAAAAACGCCTCGGGCAAAAATGTTTGGTTAAAGTGGATGAGTTAAGCGAGGATATTGACGGGCTGTTGCTCTGCCGCTCGATGAGCGAGGCGCCGGATGTTGACCCGTATATTTTGGTATATAATGACTTTACGCACCAAATTGGTGATTATTTTTGGGTAAAAATCACTGCCTTGGACGAATATGATATGATAGGAGAGATAGTAAATGACGATGAACTGGCCGAATAGATTAACTATCCTAAGGGTAATTATGATTCCTTTTATGATGGTTTTTCTGATGCTCAATCATGAATGGAGCCGTAATATTGCTTGCTTAATATTTATCTTAGCTTCACTGACCGATACGCTGGACGGATATTTGGCGCGCAAATATAATCAAATCACCAATTTCGGCAAAATTATGGATCCTTTGGCAGATAAATTGTTGGTTTTAGCGGCGATGGTTATTTTAGTTGAAATAGGAGATCTGCCGTCGTGGATTGTTATTTTGATTTTAGCCAGAGAGTTCGCCGTTACGGGCTTGCGCTCGGTGGCAGCATCCGAGGGTATCGTCGTCGCCGCCAGTAAGCTCGGCAAATGGAAAACTACCTTTCAGATGCTGGCACTGGTCTTTTTGATCGCTAAACCTTTGACTTTGAGTGTGCTTCATTTTAATATCGGCATAGTTTTGATTTATGTCGCGTTATTCTTGACGGTTTACTCCGGCTGTGATTACTTTATCAAAGTCGGCAAAGTTATTAATTGGGGTTGAGAGAAATGGAAAAATTTTTAGTTTTTTTAGCCCAGGGGTTAGGCTCCGGCTTAGCAAAAAAAGCGCCAGGCACTTGGGGATCTTTAGTGGCGGTCATTATCGCTTGGTTTATCACGCCAAGCTTACTTACAATTATAATTGCCGCGGCAGTAGGCGTTTATATTTGCACAGTTGCCGCTAAAGTGCTGAATGATGACGACCCGTCATGCGTCGTTTTTGACGAATGGGTCGGGATGTGGATTGCCCTCTGGGCGCTGCCGCATCATCTGATCTGGTATGTGTTGGCATTCGGATTGTTTAGACTTTTTGATATTACTAAGCCGTGGCTTATTGATAAAGTACAGCATTATCCTGATGGCTGGGGGATCATGCTTGACGATATGCTGGCAGGCTTAGTAAGCCGGATAATACTGGCTGTTTTAGTGTGGATTGTTTAACTCTCGATATTTTTATCGAGAGTTTTCTCTTATAAGCGTAAATGGCGATTTTGTGGCATATATTGAATCAAATGAAATTGGAGGGGATTTATATGCCTGAAAATATTGCCGCAGCTCTAAAAGGACTTGGTGTAACATTAGTTATGCTGACGGCGTTTTTGATCATCGCCGCTTTATTGTTAGTCTTTACTGATTTGCACGAAAGCACCGTTAAAACAATTACGCCGTTTGTACGCTTCGGTTCGGTATTTTGCGGAGCATTTACTGCCGCAAGTCAAAACGGCCACCAAGGTCTCTGGCAGGGTGAAATGGTCGCGGCAGGCTTTCTGCTGTTATTGCTGCCTATTTTTATCATTTTAGATTTTACAAGCCTTAATTATCTGCATCTGGCTATCAGCATAATTTTAGCCGGAGGATTGGGCGGCATTGTAGGAATTATGCTAAATTAAATGAAAGAGGAGTATATCGTGAGCACAGAATTGATCATCGGACGAGCAAAATCCGGAAAAAGTCATTATTTGCAGGAAAAAGTTGAATCAATCCACGCGCAGATGCCCAAAACAAATATTTATTATCTGACTCCCGAGCAGACGACTTTCTCGGTCGAGTATGCGCTTTCCTCTTCAGAAAAACTGCACGGTTTGGGCATGATCGAGGTGTTGAGCTTCGAGCGGCTCAGCCAAAAAATATTTACTGAGTATGGCGCGAAAAGCCGCATTATCGTAGACGATTTGGGCAAAATGATGCTTTTGCGCAAAGTAATCGGCGAGCACAGCGACGAACTGCCGCATTTTCGTTTGGCGCTTAAACAATTCGGCTACCTGAAAACAATCAGCGATACTTTGGACGAGTTAAACCGCAGTGCAAGCGACGCGTCAATTATCGCCGCAAGTCTCGCTAAAGAGCATCCGGCGCGATTGCTTACAGCCAAAGCTGCGGAAATTGCGCTTATCCAAACTGTTTATAATCAAAGTCTGCTTCAAGCGGCACGGCTGGACAAAAGCAATCTTTTAAGCGAATTAACGGAGTTTTTACAGCAAAATACTATTTTAGCTGACGATATTATCATCGTAGACGGCTTTGAATATTTCACTAAACAGCAGCTACTGCTGTTAGAGGAAATTATTAAGCAAGCCAAAGAAACGTATATCAGCATTTGCTGTGAGGGAAAAAAAGACAATGCGTTATTTCAAAAGCAGCTGCGCAATTTAAAAACACTGCAAGAAATCTGCGCCGCGGTATCCTCCGAGTGTAAAATCGTACAGACGGATTATCAGGGATACTATCAAGCGGAGGCGTTAAAATTTTTAGCGCAAAACTATACTCAAGGAGCATATGCTGTTTTTTCGGGTGCTGATCTTCCGCTTGAAATCATCGAGTGCCAAAATCCCAAAACAGAAACCGAGCTGGTTGCGGTTATTATTCGTTACTTGTTGCATGAAAAAAATCTGCGCTATAAAGATATTGCCGTCATGGCAGCTGATTTGGAGATTTATCAAAAATATCTGGCGAAAAGCTTCGCACTTTATGATATCCCGTATTTTTTGGATGAAAACAGCCGTATTTTTTCACATCCGCTGTTGGAACTTTTGGACGCAGTATTTGCGATTAACGACAGTAACTGGAGCTATCAGAGCGTGTTCGGCTATCTGCGCAGCTCACTGGTTTGCTTGGAAGCGGAAGAAATCGACATGCTGGATAATTATTGCCTGAGTGCCGGGATTCATGGGGCGAAAAACTGGCTTTCGCCCAAACCATGGCTGTGGCAGGGAAAACGCAGTGATTGGGAGAAAGAGGTTTTATGGGACGAAGAAGCCCTTTTTCATCTAAACGACATTCGCAAGCGTGCGGCTGCGCCTATCGCCGCGCTTTTAAAAAATTTAAGACGTAAGCAGAACGTTCGCGCGAGCCTGTCTGTAATCGTCGAGTTTTTAGTGAGCTTGCAAGTACCCCAGCAGTTGGAAAAGTGGCAAAATGAAGCTTTGGCAAATAACGATTTCACCTTAGCCCAGATTCACGGGCAGATCTGGGAGACGACGTGCTCCATATTTGATCAATTAGCAGAAATCTGCGGCGAGGAAATAATGGATATCAGCGAGCTGGGGCAGCTTTTAAGCGCCGCTTTAAAAAATATTACCTTAGGCAAAATTCCGCTGGGGTTAGATCAAATTTTTGTCGGCACGCCGAAGCGTTCTCGTTTGGATAATGTGAAAGCCGTTATTTTATTAGGAGCAAACGAAGACCTGATCCCAGGCAAGGTAAACGGTACC
>QAKL01000013.1 GCA_003343815.1 Clostridiales bacterium | reverse complement strand
AGCCGCATGAGCTTGGATTTAAAAGTAAGCGAATTTATGACCCCGTTAGAAAAATTAGTCGTAGCCAAAGACGGCACGACTTTAAAAGAAGCCAACGACATCATTTGGGACAATAAATTAAACTCCCTGCCGATTGTTGATGCAAACGGTCATTTAGTGCATTTCGTTTTCCGCAAAGACTATGATTCCCGCAAGGCCAATCCCAACGAATTATTGGACGCTAATAAGCGCTATATGGTCGGCGCCGGGATCAATACCCGCGACTACGCCGAGAGAGTTCCGGCATTAGTCGAAGCAGGAGCTGACGTACTCTGCATCGACTCCTCCGAAGGCTACAGCGAATGGCAGAAGCTTACTCTCCAGTTTATCCGTGAAAAATACGGTGACACCGTCAAAGTCGGCGCCGGTAATGTCGTCGACCGCGAGGGCTTCCGTTTCTTGGCCGAGGCAGGCGCTGATTTCATCAAAATCGGTATCGGCGGCGGCTCTATCTGCATCACCCGCGAGCAAAAAGGTATCGGCCGCGGTCAGGCTACCGCAGTTATCGAGGTCGCTAAGGCTCGCGACGAATATTTCGAGGAAACCGGTATTTATATCCCGATTTGCTCCGATGGCGGTATCGTCCACGACTACCACATGACCTTGGCATTAGCCATGGGCGCCGACTTCATCATGCTCGGCCGCTATTTCTCCCGCTTCGACGAGAGCCCGACCAACAAAGTCAAAATCAACGGCAGCTACATGAAAGAGTACTGGGGTGAGGGCTCCGCTCGTGCCCGCAACTGGCAGCGCTACGATTTAGGCGGCAAAGGCAAGTTATCCTTTGAAGAGGGCGTCGATTCCTATGTGCCGTATGCCGGCGCTTTAAAGGACAACGTCCAGTTATCCCTCTCCAAAGTCAAATCCACTATGTGCAACTGCGGCGTCCTGACGATCCCCGAATTGCAGAAAAACGCCAAAATCACTCTCGTCTCCTCGACCAGTATCATCGAGGGTGGCGCGCACGACGTATTATTGAAAGATCAGTCCACTTCGCCGACCAGAGCGTAAGTTTCTCTTTATTTTCTCCCGAAAATATGCTATAATAAAAGAAACTCCCCCCTAAGCGAGGTGAAAAAGATGAACAATCCTATCTTTATGAATTACGTTTTGCCGGCTATTCTGGTTATCGGCTTTGCTATCTATATGTTTCGCCCGAAAAAATCTAAAATCGAAAGAAACATGGGCGAAGTCACCTACCATTATTTAGCGCCGAAAGATGCCGAAAGCAAATTAAACGAGCCGGACATCATTTTAATCGACGTGCGCAACGAGGAATACTATGCTAAATCGCATTTAAAAGACAGCATCAATTTCCCCTATGTGGATATCCACCATGCTGCCCGCCGCCGTCTGCCCAATAAAAAAGCGGAAATCGTCGTTTACGATAACGATAACGGCAATATTTCCAAAGCCGCTTGTCTGGAATTCTATTCCTTAGGCTACAAAAACGTCTACGACATCGGACAGATGAACAGTTTCTCCTCGAGAATCGTTTATCCCGAAAAAGAAGCCGAAACTGCCGAAAACGAATAAAACAAATAACTTTAAGCTGTATCCACACGGATACAGCTTTTTTCAACCTAAAATACATATTCTTCGCCTCATAATCTCCCCTTGCCACATTTTTGAAATTGTTCTATCATGAAAATCAGCAAAGCAAGACTTGAGAAAGGATGACATACCCTATCTATCACAGAAAATACTGCTTATCACGTCCCAACAGACGGATTTTTCAGAGAATTATTTCTGTCTACGGAAGACAAATATCCGAAAAAAGCCCTGATTTGCTTCAGCAGCAGCGATGGTGGAATAAAATTAACCAAAATGCTATCAGAGGTTTTCCGCTCTCACGGACTGACCACCCTGGCGTTAGCTTATGTCGCGGAAGAGTGACTGCCGCAACATTTTTCGAATATTCCTCTTGATTTTTTTGGAAAAAGCCGCTGCCCAGCAAATCATGAAACGATTACAGGAACATAATTCCCCCTACTTTTTTGAACATTTGAGCTATGATTACGGCAGTCATCTGTTTGTGCCGATGCATCTTGTAAGCGCCAAATTTTTCAAAGGCGATCGCAGCAAAAATAAAAAAGCAAGCTATAACGCCCGCATGGACTCGCTTAATAAAACATTAGAATTTGTGACTAAGCGGTAACATATTCGTTCTATATAAGCTAACAGCGAAAACCCTGTCTCATTGAGACAGGGTTTTTAATCTTACAAATATTTCGTCCGCAGAGTATAAATTTTGACTCGGTTTTGCCGCGCGCTCACGATTAACTGCTCATTTTCCAGCTCGCGCAGATATTTTGCCGCCGTATCTTTAGCTACATGCAAATATTCTGCCGCCTCAATTTGCGTCAAGGTGACATGATCTGTCAAGTAATCCAGCAGCATTTTCTTGCGCTTGGCTCGCGCCGTATCCTCCCTCTCGGGCAGACACAGCGACAGCACCGTCCGATGCTCGCGTGAATAAAGCTCCGGCTCAGGCAATCCCATCTGCTGCCAAGTATCATAAATATACGCGACACCGTGACTTTTCTCTCTGCCTATGCCAATATATTTAAACATCTTGCTCAAATTTTTATTCCTGAGCTCGCTGCCTGCACCAGCTTTCGCCTCGGCGATACTTAAGCGCAAACCTCCAGGATTGCTTATCGTCAGCACATCCTCGCTCTGCTCCACCAAAAGCCCGCGCTTTGCGTAATAATTAGCGTGTATAAGCGCGTTAGCCAATCCCTCTTTAAAAACAGGATAGACCTCTTCGCGCGCGCTTTTGCGCAAACTCTCCAAAACCTCGGCGCAGACGGCGAAATAAAAACCGCACAAATTGCCGCTTTTCGCCCCGTCTGCGGAGGTAATGCGCCTATCCAGCTTATTTACTCTGCCATAGCGGCGATAATCAAGAAAATATGACGGAAATTCTGCCGTAATAGCCTCTCTTTTGCCGAAAAGCAGTAAACCCGCCGCCGTCGGATGCCAATTACCTTCCGAATCCAGCCCTATTGCGCCTAATTTATGCAAAAGCTCCTCTTGCGATAGCTTCGCCCACAACGGCTTGCGCTTGGCTAATTTCTCCCGATAAAACTCTATCGTTTCCTCGTTTAAATCCGTCAAAGCGCCATCCGCTATCAAGCGCTCGTCAGGCATAACTTCCTCGCGCACGGAGAGCATCAGCCGCACCTCGTCGCGTGTACAGCGGAAATCTCCCTCGCCGTTACGGCAGTAAGAGCCGTTATAAATATCGCGGTTGATATAAATAGGCTTGTCCTCCGCTTTCGCCGCCGGGACGTTAATCACAACGATATCCCCTTCAGGATCACGGTCAATATATGCGCCATTTGGTGACAAAATATTTTTGCTGGCAATAGTCTTGTCGTTTACTTTCTGCCAAAACTCGTCTAAAAGCGCTGATGCATTTTTTAGCCCCGCGCGCTCAAAGCTCCCGTCTGCCTTTTCCTCAACTCCTAACAGGATAATCCCGCCTATCGTATTGGCAAACGCGGAATAACTTTCCCATAAACTTTTCGGAAAGCCGCCTGTCGCCTTTTTGGCCTCTATGCGATTGTTTTCACGATATTTGCCCAAATCGGCTAAATCCAGCACCGGCTTTCGCTCCTTTATTCAGCGACAAAAGGTTTCCACATAGTTGTCTAAGCATTTTTCGATGACTTCTAAAGCCGCTTCGCGGTCTTTCGCCTCATCGACGACAGTATTTTTGCCCTCCAGATTCTTATAGACTGTAAAGAAATGCTCCATTTCGCTGAATACATGGCGCGGTAATTCGTTAATATTGTGATAAGCGTTGTAATTCGGGTCTTTCATCGGAATAGCGACGATTTTTTCATCCATTTTACCGCCGTCCTGCATGACGATGACGCCGATCGGGTAGCAGCGGACCAAGCTCATCGGCTCCAAAGCCTCGGAACATAACACCAGCACGTCAAGCGGGTCTTTATCATCGGCGTAAGTACGGGGAATAAAGCCGTAGTTTGCCGGATAGTGAGTCGAAGTGTACAAAATACGATCAAGGATAATATAGCCGGTAGCCTTGTCCAGCTCATATTTTTTCTTACTGCCTTTGGAAATCTCAATAACTGCGATAAAATCCTCAGGTGTGATGCGTTTAGGGTCAATGTCATGCCAAATATTAGACATCTTCTTTCATCCTTTCTTTTCTCTGTTGCTGAATATATTTTTGCTGATACTTAAAAAGCATCTATTTTAATCAATCTGCACTCCACGAGCTCCGTGAGCCAGCAAATATTTGTACAGATTGGCGCAAAGCATAATTACGGCATCGCTTTCGGGCGCAGCTTCACTCTCGGCGAAATAGGGCATCAATTCATCAGTTAAAATACCCTCGCCCAAAAGCCATGCCTTATACCCCTCGAAATCATCGGGGTTTTTCACCCCGACAAATCCTGCCGCAGCGCGCGCTGCCGTGCCGATAACTTGACGCGCAGGCACATTATCATTTACTTCAATATAATCATGGGCAATTCCTGCTTTATTTAAGACGCCGTTCAACATATTTTGATAGCGCCACTTGCCCATCGGCTCCTCTAAGTAATAATTATTGTCATAGCCGCCGTCCAAAAGCCCCAAAGCGCGCAAAGTTTTTACTCCGTCATACGCCCAGTGGCTCATGATCTCCTCCGGCAAGTCAAAATCCTCTAAATAAGCGCCCTGCGCCTTTAAGGTCGCCTGTATCGAAGCAACCGCAGTTTTATCATACGCGATTTCGCGCACCGTCACACTATTATTAACAGCGTAAGCCGCCGCCGCTCCTGCCGCCTCTCCCTCTGCCATGCCGATCGGGATCACTCTCGCCGAACCTGCCGCCAGAGATTTATACGAAGCACTCCTGCCTACCACTAACAAATTTTCCACTTCAAGCGGCACTATAGAGCGATAGGGGATCGCATAGCGGTCGGGATTGCCCACCACCGTGCCGTAAGTCTGCTGCGCCGTCGGCTGGACATCCACCGGATAGCTTCCTATCGCGATTTTGTCCCAACAGTCGCGGTTTTCCAGCACATCATCAATCGTGAGCTGATACTCGCCGATGATATGACGGCTCTCGCGCACATATAATTGCGGCGCGGTCGCCTTTAATGACGCATTGGCAAAGCCTTTGCAGTTTTCCCGCAGATAGGGAATGATGTATGCCAATTCTTTTTGTCCGCGCGCGATAGCCTCTGCCTTGCTCTCCTCATCGAGCACATCAGCGCCGAAAATAATTAGCGCATTGACCAACACTGTGCCGTCGTCCTGGCGTGCCAGATTAAACCCGCGCAGGCGCATGAGAGAATCGTGCGGCTCATAGCCGTAGCCCTCGTCGGTGTAGCCCCACGCCATTTTAGCCGTAGCCCCCATACCGCCTGCGGTATGCTTGATTTCTGCCTTTAGCCGCGCAAAGTTTAAATAGCGGTAAACTTTCCCCCAGTCAACTCCCGATAATTCGAAAACCAGCGTTACACCCATCTGCCGATCCTTTTCGCCGATGTCCTCCCCGGCGAAAGTATACGGCACACCGCTTAAAGCCGCTAAATCCGCATCCGCCGAGGCGTCGATGATTACTTTAGCATAGTAACTTTTCTCGCCGTCCGTCTCGCGCATTTTCACACCTAAAAGCTCGTCACCGTCCATAATCGGTGCCGCTAAATGACTCTCCGTACGCAAAGTCAGATTATCCTCATTTTCGCACAAAGCCAAAAAGGCATTTTTTGCCTCGGTAATATCAAAGGCGCTGCCGCCCACCATATCGTAAAATTCGCGAAAAATCCCCTCGACCAGACTCGTCCCGTCCCTGCCCTCGCACATGTCGATAAAATTTAACTCACCCAAGGTCATCAGTCCGCCCAAAGCCCCATCCTCGCTCAGTAAAAGCGTTTTCATACCGTTTCTGGCTGCCGATACTGCCGCCGCAACTCCCTCGGGCTCCGAAGCATAAACGATGACATCGTATGTATCGTCAATATCCGCTTGATTAACAAAAACATTCTCCTTTATCGCGATATCGCCGCCTGCACAGCCCGAAAGTGCAAACGCTATTAAGCAAAACAGTGCTATTACTCTTTTCATATTTTGCCCTCCGTATTTTAGGTAGTCTTAGTATAACAGATAGACTTTTAAAAAGCAAATATTTCTTCATCAAGACTTAGTGAAAATGCTTATTTACCACAAAAAGGATTGTTAATAATAAACAAAAATTTCGCCCTTGCACTTGTTTTTTACCTATTCGATGTATTATAATATAGTATTAAGATTTAGATTGTTTTTTCAGAAAAAGGAGCTTTTATGTTTGCCGCAATAGTCAATATGCTGGCGATTATCGCCTGCTCGATTTTAGGATTACTCTTTAAAAAAGTCCTGCCCGAAAAAGCCCAAGACACCCTCATGCAGGGCATGGGCTTGATGATTATCATTATCGGCGCCAAAATGGCAGTTGGCGCGGAAAACGACGTCGTCATAGTCTTGGCCTTAGCTGTCGGCGGATTAATCGGCGAGGCGTTAAAATTAGATCTGCACATGGAAAATTTAGGTGTGCGCGTCAAAAAACTCTGTCATGTCAACGACAGCAATTTTGTCGAGGCATTTGTCAGCGCTTCTTTGATTTTCTGTGTCGGTGCCATGGCGATCGTCGGCTCCATCGAAGCAGCATACGGTAATTACGACGTCATCTATGTCAAATCCGCCTTGGACGGCATCATCGCCATGGTTTTGGCCTCGACGATGGGCATAGGCGTAGCTTTTTCCGGCGCGGCGGTTTTCGTTTACCAAGGCGCAATCACCCTTTTAGCTACTTTAGCCGGTAATGTTTTAACCGATACCGTCATCAGCTATCTTTCCGCCTCAGGCGGTGTGTTAATCATCGGGATCGGCATCACTATCGCGGGAATCAAAAAAATCAACACCGTGAATCTTTTGCCCGGAGTATTTTTAGCCGCCGCATTCGGCGGTATCTTGCAATTATTTTAGGAGGAATCAATTCATGAACTGGGAGCAATTTAATCAATACAGCATCTTTTTCTGCGCCGCCTTGGCAGTCTTACTCATAGTTTTAATCATCATTACCGTAAAATTTAACACCCGTCTGCGTACTGCCGAGCGCCGCTATCAGACCTTGACCCGCGGACTTGACGGCGCAGACTGGCATGATCTGATGTTAGAATTGGGCGACGATATCGCCGCTTTAAAAGAAACCACCCAAACACACGAAAAATTTCTGCACAATTTGGATAGCCGCACCCAAGTCGATTTTTGCCACCGCGCGTTTATCCACTACGACGCATTCGAGCATATCTTCGGCAAATTAAGCTTTTCTGCCGCCTTTTTGGACGAAAACTACGACGGCTTTATCTTTTCCAATATCCACGGCCGCGAGGACGCGCGCTGCTATTTAAAAGAAGTAAAATCAGGTAAATGCGACCAATTTTTAAGCGACGAGGAAAAAAACGTCCTCGCGCAAGCTTGCAAAACTAAAGGAGAATAACTATGGAAATAGCTATCATCGGCGCCGGTGCCGGCGGATTAGCCGCCGCCTTAAACGCCTGCCATCACGCCCACGTCACCCTTTACGAGCGCAATAGCCGCGCAGGTCGCAAGCTTTTAGCCACCGGAGGCGGTCGCTGCAATTTAACCAACCGCGAAACCTCCCTCAGCCATTACCACGGGCACGATATCAATTTCACCGAAAATATTTTCCGTCATTTTCCTCCGACGAAAATCGAGCAGATCTTTGCCGATTTAGGCGTAGAAACCGTAGTCGAAGATCACGGACGCGTCTTTCCCCGCGCAGGGCAAGCCGCCGCCGTTTTGGACAATCTGCGGCTTTATCTTTTACATCACGGCGTAAACGAAATCTGCGACTGCGAAATCGTAAAAATCGTCCCACAAAAACGCGGCTTTACACTTTACAGCGCTAAAAATGAACGTTTCTCTGCCGATAAAGTCATCGTCGCCGCAGGCTCCCTGGCTGCACCTAATGTCGGCGGCTCAGACAAAGGCTATCATTTACTCGAAAGCTTGGGACACACGCTGATTGCTCCAAGCGAAGCTTTAGTTCAGCTCAAATGTGATTCACCTGTTTTAAAGGCATTAAGCGGGCAGAAATTTGAGGGCGAGGCAACGCTCATCATTGACGGTGCTTCCGTCCGCAAAGAAACAGGCGAAATATTATTTACTGACTACGGATTAAGCGGTCTGCCTATTTTGCAGCTGTCCACCCACGCCGTCAGGGCGCTGAATTGCGGGCAAAAAGCCGCCGTTTCTTTAGATTTGGCGCCGGAGTATTTCTCCGACGAATTTTTCCGTTATTTAGAAAAACGCCAAGCCTTGCGCGGCGATATCGCTTTGGAGGATTTCTTTACCGGTTTTTGTCCCAAGCGCATCGGTCAGCAATTAATCAAAGCTGCGATAAACACGCCTCTAAGCCGCTCCTCATCCTCTTTAAACAAAAAAGAGTTGGAGCTTTTGAGCTTTTTGGCGAAAAACTGGCTTTTCCCCATAACCGGCTCCATGGGTTTCAAAAACGCCCAAGCCGCTTTAGGAGGAATCGCGCTCAAAGAATTTTCTTTTGACACTTTGGAGTCGTTGCTCGTCCCGGGGCTTTATGCCTGCGGCGAAGTTTTAGACATTACCGGCGACTGCGGCGGCTTTAATCTGCAATGGGCCTGGGCAAGCGGGCTTTTTTGCGGGATGAACGCCGTCTGCACTTTAGACGAATAATTATACTTGCGGAGGTTTATTATGTCACGCACCGATAGAAATGCGCAAAAAAAGCAAAACAGCACCCTCAGCTACGCTCTGGTTTTATTATTTTCGATTCTTTTTATCGTAGTCGGTACTTTTTTGACCGACA
>QAKL01000020.1 GCA_003343815.1 Clostridiales bacterium | reverse complement strand
TAGGCAGTACTACGGCTTTAGCCGCGGATAAAATTAATGTCTTAGCAAGCGGGATGCCGCTTTTATTCACTGCAAGCGACGGCTACGGCATACCGTTTATCGACCAAAACGGGCGCACACAGTTGCCGTTACGCAAATGTGTGGCAAGCTTGGGCGCAGAGGTGGATTATAGGCAGGATACGCAGGAAATCAGCATAACTAAGGGCGCAACAAACATTTCCCTAAAAATAGGCGAGAAATTTTTAGATATTAATGGAGAGACGGCGGCGCTTGACACAGCTGCGGTGCTAATAGATAATCGCACCTATCTGCCTATTCGTCCGATAGCCGAGGCACTTGGCTATCAGGTGAAGTGGGAAGCAGATGAGAAAACGGTAATTATCGACCAAAATTTAACGGCGGATGATATCACAATAGTTGATTTAAGCAGCCGCTTACAGGCGAATACGTCGAAAAACTGCGGAGAGTGGTTCGTGAGTGACGGTAAGCTTTACTATTATAATAAAGATAATAATTTAGTGCGGGAGGATTTGCATAAGCAGGGACTTGCGCAGATTATCCGCGTGATGAAAGACGAGTACACCGAGGAAACTTTACTTAATCCACCCAAGAAATGCGGAAATTATATCCTAAGCAGCTATGCGACTGCAGGCATGACCGGCAGTGTGAAATATTTTTTGACAGCCGCGGACGGGAGCGAATATTCTTTTGTCAGCAGCACCATGATGCCGCTTAATTTTGCCTGCGACGGGGAATATATCGTGATTACCGGGACAGACGCGGAGAATAATCTACAGATCATCCATAATGGCACGGACGAAAGCTTTCCTACGCCTGGGATAAAGTTTAATATTCGCTATACCGCGAACGACGCGCAAAGAGTCACAGCGCCCATCATCGCGGAGGGCAAGGTCTATACCGCGGCGTATCAGTCCAAAGAAAAGGCGTATTATTTAGCGGAGATTGATTTAGCAAGCAAAAAAGTAAACTTATTGGCGCAAGCTCTGCCGCAGAAAATGCAGGATGTAAACGGCACAGTCTATTATTTGGCGGATAATGAACTATGGCTATATCAGGAAAATGAGAATGTGCTTTTGGCGCAAAATATTACTGATTTTGCCGTAAGCGGCGAGGCAGTCTATGTAGCTGATAATGGTAAGGGGTTGTGCTTCCTCGAAAATGACGGCAAATTACGCCTGCTTGCAGGCTTTTCCGCAGTGCAGTCACTGGAGGCGGCGGACGGTTATGTATTGGCGAAACTGGATAATAGCGGTGAAAGTTTTTGGCTGCTTTTAGACGATAACGGTAATATAGCAGGCACTGTGCTGAACGCCAACGAGGTGCAATATGCCAGCGGGACGATATATGCAGAAAAATAGTACAATGAAAAGTGCTGTTAAGCAAATTTGCTTGGCAGCACTTTTTATTATCTAATGGATGTAGAATTTTTTAAGATTGCAAAAAGATAATGCTACAATTAATACGAAAAGAATTAAAGTTGGCGGCAGAAATGATAGTCATAGGAAGGAATGCTCCGCTCCCTCAGCATTTGTCAGTCTTTTTTACTTAGCTTTTACCCTTTTCTTTGCTTTACCGTCTTTTGGCCTCGTTTGACTAAATATGACTCCCTATCAAAAAAGCGGACAAGCATGCTATAATAAAAGACATCAAAAGGAGGAACAAAAAGGTCAACAAAGAAAAGCCCCAAATGCACCAACGAATTCAAACAAACCATCGTCAATCTATACCATTCCGGTAAAACCTATTCCCAAATCAATCACAAATACGGTATCTCTCACAATACTCTCGCCTATTGGATTAAACAATTCTCTGCTTGAAATATTTTGGTTTTTTCTATAAATTTTTCTCCTGACTGATCGTTCTTTTTGATTCTTTAATAAATAAATCTCTGAGCGGATTATCGACAGCTTCTGCCAAGAGCAAAAAACCGCTTTCCACTGAAATCGAATTTGTAATCGGGATAATACGCCCTGTTTTTGACGGTATAGGATTAGTCTTTCCTATAAACATATTGCCTAAACCGTCTTCGACCATCTGCTCCTGCAATTCAACACTGTCAGCCCAAATTATCTCGGCTTGCGAGTTATATAAATTAACCATTTCGTAAAACAAATCGCTGATCAAATCCGATTCTGCCATCAAAATAATCGGATATTTCACTATTGTTTCCATCGAAATACTGTTAAATCCGCTCAAAGGCGAATCTTTATACGTAAGTAAATTATATTCTGAAACATGAAACGGTATAAATATCAATTCATCCGTAAGCGTCATTACAAATTTTTTATTTACTTTCAAAAGGGATTGCACCCCGATATCAGCTTGACCGCTTAATACGGCATCTTTGACTTTATTACGGTTCATTATGTTATATGTAATATTATATTGAGGGTAGTTTTTGTAAAACAAACTGGTAACTTTCGATAAAAAATGGTTTTTGTTTCTTTTATTGGTTGCAACAATTAAATTTCCCGCTTCCGGCCTTTCATCCGAAACAAAATGCTCATAAAGCTCATGCGACAATGCTAAAATTTTTACCGCTTTTTCATAAAAATATTTGCCGTCCTCCGAAAGCGACATTCCTCTGGGAGTGCGTATAAAAAGCTTGGTCTTAAATTCGGTTTCCAGATTTTTTATAGAGGTACTTAGCGCCTGCTGAGAGATAAAAAGCTCCTCAGCGGCATAAGAAAGTGATTGCTTATCTGCTACTCTTATAAAATACTCCAACTGTTCTAACCTCATTTTTCTTCCCCATTTCAATAATGCATAATTTTAATATATACCTTAATATTTTGTTTCTATATATATATATATTAATTTTATCATACTGCACATTACATCGCAAGAGGTATCAAAAAAATTTGTATCAACCTTTTCTTTACAAAATATTTTTTATTGTTTTATTATAAGCTGTGCGATATGATAAATATATCGAATCGATTTAGTATTATAATCTGCGCAGAGAAACTAAATCAATAAACAAGTTTAAATCTTTTTAGGAGGATGTTTTTTATGCAAAACAAAGTTTTGGTTTTAGGCGTAGACGGCTTAGACCCTCGCCTGACAAAAAAATATATGAATAAAGGCGTTATGCCGAATTTCACTAAATTCCAACAACGCGGCTCTGCCAGAGAAGATTTGGTTATGCTGGGTGCTATGCCGACCATTACTCCGCCGATGTGGACTACTTTGGCTACCGGTGCTTATGCCGGCACTCATGGCATCACCGATTTCTGGAATCCGCATCCGACCGAATTGGATACCTTGATTTATTCCTTTGACTCCTCTAACTGTAAAGCAGAGCCTTTGTGGAATGTCTTTGCCGAGGAAGGTCGTAAGACCTTGGTTTGGCACTGGCCCGGTTCTTCTTGGCCTCCAACCTCCGACAGCCCGAATTTACATGTCGTCGACGGTACTCAGCCCTCTAACATCAACATCGCTGTAGGTACTGCCGAATGGGGACAATGGATTGAAGCTTCTACCAGTATTCACGAAACTCACGTCGTTGAAAAAGAATCTGACGGATCCGGTGCAGGCTGCGTTATTTCTGATTTGGAAGTCGAGGAAGAGTTAGACGGCAGCCAAAACGGCTTAGATATGTCCTTAAAAGCCAAAGTTTTGCAAAACATGATCATGAACGAAAACGAAGGCGAGTGTGCCGGTTCTGCTATGCCGGAATTGTATGAATCTAAAACCACTCTGCCGATTAAAGACGCTACCGGCTGGGCAAACGCTCCGGAGGGTGCTAAAGAATTCGCTATCCCTGTAAGTAATGGTATGGAACGCCGTCATTGCTTGGTCACCAAGAATGCTCAAGGCGTTTATGACACCGTAGCAATCTATAAATCCAAAAAAGGCGCAGAGCCTATCGTTGTTTTAAATAAGCCTCAGGTTGTAGTTAATGACATCATGGACACTGTCAGCAAAAAAGGCAACAAAGTAGATGTAGTTCGTCAGGCTATTTTGATCGGTATCGCTCCGGACGGCTCCAATGTCGAATTATGGTGGGGCAATGCCATGGAAGCTGCTAACGATTTGCTCTTCCACCCGAAAACCATTTTAGCTGATTTACGTGCCAATGTCGGCGAGCTGCGCAGCGTTTCCATGATGATCGGTAACAGCGTTAAAGCTGCTAACGAGGTTTTTGCTCCTCTGTGGGAATCCTACTCCGAATGGCAGGCAAACTGCATGAATTATTTGATTGAAAACAACGGTTATGATGTAGTTTTCTCTCATTTGCACAATGTAGACATCGCCGGTCATACTTTCTGGGAAATCGCTAAATATCGTCCGCACATTGCTTTCTATGATGAGAAGCTGATCCAAGACGTTATGGAGCGTTTCTATGTCGATACCGACCGCTATTTAGGCCGCTTCATGCATTTGCTGGATGAGGGCTGGGATATCATCATCACCTCCGACCATGGTTTGGTTTGTGCCGAAGAAGATGAGCCGGCTGTACCTATCGGCGATCCGTTTGGCATCAATATCAAAGTTATGGAAGAATTAGGCTATACCGTCATGAAAAAAGATGCCGACGGCAACGATTTGCGTGAAATCGACTGGGAGAAAACCACTGCTGTCGCTCAGCGCGGTATTTACATCTATATTAACTTAAAAGGACGCGATCCTCACGGTATTGTTGATCCGGCTGATAAGTATGAATTAGAGCGTAAAATCATTGACGATTTGTATAACTACCGCTGGAACGGCAAGCGTATCATTGCTTTGGCCGTACGTAAAAAAGAAGCTGCTCATTTCGGCTTAGACGGCGAAAACTGCGGCGATATCATTTACTTCAACGAGGAAGGCTTTAACCGTATCCACGGTGACTCCATCTCTACCTACCAAGGATATGCCGATACATCCGTATCTCCTATCTTTATGGCAGCAGGTCCGAATATTAAACAAAACTACATCACCGACCGTGTAATCCGTGAGGTTGACGTAGCTCCTACCGTAGCTACTTTAGGCGGCGTGAGAATGCCGGCTCAGTGCGAGGGCGCTCCTGTTTACCAGATTTTCGAAAAATAATTTTTTGGCAGTACAGCATATACGTTGCTTGCCAAAGCTTCCTGTTAATCATGAATAACAGGAAGCTTTGGCGATGTTTTCCACATCAATATTTGTCTTTATTTGTCTTTCGCTGATTTCTTTATATTTAAAA
>QAKL01000126.1 GCA_003343815.1 Clostridiales bacterium | reverse complement strand
AGATAGTTCGATCCGGCCGCACACGCTCGCGAAACAGGCTCAGCTTGTAATCATCACTCACGCGATAAATATGCCTTGGTGCCTCGCCAAATTCATCCTTACATGCTTTACGCGCCTCGTCGGCAAATAAAGCCGCAGCATCCTCCGGCAGATGCTGCACAATGAGGTCGTAGCCCTCATTATCGGCATAAAACTGCACCAAATCCAAACGCAAACCAAGCGCCCTTTCCACCTCGACAATAGTGTCTGACAGCTCAAAGCCATAGATAGTTTGCCCGTTTAAATTAAAGGCTTCGGCTCTTTTGCCGCAGAATTTAATCAGCGGCGTTTTGCCGACAAAGCCGCCGATTTGCACAATATCGCCCAACCGATAGCGATACAGCCCTGAATAGGTCGTGATAATCAGCTCGTAATATTTACCGTCCTCGACCTCCCACGCCCAATAACATTTACCGTCCTCCATCGAGAGAAACTCGTAAACCATGGCAAAAGGAGCAATCGCGCCAAAGGGCGTGTTAAGTTTCAGCGGGATATTAAACTTCCCCTCGCTCGCGCCGTAGCCTAAATCGATGCTCTGCACTCGTTTGGGCAGCATAGCCAAGGTCTCGCGGGCATCTCTCCCCACCGTCGCGCTGAGCCAGCAGCCGGTCATCTCCAGATTCGGCCAGATTAAGGCGATATTTTCCGGTGTATCCGCTAAAATATTATTATTTTTCTGCGCTATTTGCCGTAATTCCTCGGCGCGCGCAGGATTAGCCGCAAAAGTCGACGCTAAGCTATTACGCGTTCTCTCCGAAAGCTCAATCGAAAATATCCCTGTGTGCACATCTTCAATCATTTGTAAGGAGTGCGTCTTGATAACCCGTAACAGCTCACTAAAATGATATAAATTATTGCAAAAAATCTTAGCAAAGCGTTTCTCCGCCAAAGCGTAAACTCCCATCAAATAATTGCGGTCCTCTGCGGATAAATCATCTGCCTCTAAAAATTCCTGCGGCATAATATTCATCGTGCCGGTTTTCTTGCGCATATTGCGTGCAGTCTGCCCCGAAGCGCGCACGATCAGTTTGCCCTGCCCGCTTTCGCCTAACGAAGCATAATTGGAAATAGTCATATTTTTCGCATCCATATCAAGCGTCACAGGCAACAAACCCGCCATATACATCCCGCGAATCGCCATAA
This sequence comes from Clostridiales bacterium, assembly GCA_003343815.1. GTDB lineage: Bacteria > Bacillota > Peptococcia > Peptococcales > Peptococcaceae > QAKL01. The sequence goes on along the minus strand of QAKL01000126.1, from coordinate 6,759 downwards.
CCAGCTGTTTTGCGGCATCTCCTGCCGGACTTTCAGGAAAATATTTTAAATTACCGGTGGAGCCGGTCGTCGCGATGTACATTTTGGCCTTGCCATGAAAAAGCTGCTCATTATCCTCAGCCATATTTTCCGCGATAAGCTCGCGGTAATCTCCATAGGAGGTAAAAGGCATCTTCTCCTGCCACGTTTTTAGGCTGTCAATTTTATCAAACGCATATTTTTGCCCGATTTTCGTGCCCTGCGCTCTCATCATGATCTCCTGCCAAACTAAGGCTTGCAATTTTTCGCAGTCCTCATATATGTCATTAATCTCCTCAAAAAGCAGCCGCGGATGGATATTAAACAATACCTCGGGGATGCTTGGTTTAGTTATGTCATTTGTACAAATGCTTGTCTGTTGTAATGCGTCTTGGTATAGCATTTCGTCCTCCCTATTCGCCGATAGATAATTATATTTTCTTAAAATTATAAACCAATAATCAACTTTTGTCAAATTAGTTATATCTTATGTAAAAAAGCCCTGTGTAAGCAGGGCTTAAAGGTCAAAACATGCATTTTAGAAAATGAAATTAATCCACGCCATACCGACAACCATTTGGATAATATAGAGCAATACAACCATTATCGCGCCGTATTTCATGCCCATCTTTTTATCAAACATTTCATGAGCAAAAGTGATGCCTGTTTGCGGAGAAGCTGCCGGAGTGGCCAAGCAAATGTGGCAAGACATAAACAGCAAACACAGAACTCCAAGCGATGGAAGACCTGATTGCATAGCATACTGGACAACTACCGGCATGATGATAATGATGATAATCAGGTTAGTAGCAAAGTTGGTCAAAATAGCGCCGACGCCCAAAGCAATAAAGATAAAGGCAAACGCAGGTAATCCGGATAAAGGCGCTATCAGCATTCTAAGAGAGGCAGAAATACCGGCCTCCGGAGAATTCATATAAGTACCGATAACCATAATAAATGCTGTTAAAAGCACAGGATCCCAGCCAATCGTCGCAGCAGCTTTGCGAAAATGCAGCAGTGGCGTGCCATCTTCTCGTTTTACTAACATCATAAGGCACAATACACATGCAGTAATACCAAACATGCCCAATTTAGAGAATATCTTATATAGAAAACCAAATTGTGTAATATTTGAGCAAAGCATACAAACTACAAACAGTAAGAAAAAGAGCAACGACATCTTTTGATCCTTGGTTATTTTTTCACTTGTTCCAAGCATATCGGCTGTCATATTTTTTAACTGGCTTAAATCACAACGAAAAACAAAACGCATCAATAAAACATACGCTGTAATCATTACTAAATTAAGAGGTAACATTGTGATAATCCACGGTCCGAATGGTAATGCGGACTGGAACATCGCACTGTAAACTGCCGTTAATGTCAGCCCCAATCCCATAAACGGAATCATAATTTGCCCCAAAGAAATTGCATAAACTGTACCCAAGGCAATCAATACAGTCTCTTTTGTTTTTAATGGCATCTTAACTTGTACAAAAATACTATTTAGGAAACTTAAAAAAACAACAATCATAATTACGGAATTTTTACTGCCTAACCACAATCCAGCAAAATAAATAAACCAAATCATCAGCCATGGCTTGCCAATCATAAATTTAGCCGAAAGAAACTTATTTACTAACCAGTCAATAGAGCCTACTTCCATGCAAACACCAATAATTAAATAGATGAAAATCATCGAAATAACCGTAGTGTTAAAAGAAGCTGCTATCATATCATTCATTCCAATCGTCAAACCGATACCTACTAACGCCATAAAGCTCGGAAAAATCATATCAATGCAAATCCAACCGTATATTGCGCCTAAAAACGCACCTAAAATACCCATACCATAAGGAGTTAATGCTGCAAACGGGGGAATAAATCTAAACAAAAAACAGAAAACCAAAACCACCAAATAATGAATAATATTTGTTTTCTTTTCTTGCATTGCTGCTGCCATAATATATCCCTCCAAATTAATTTTTAAATAATAATATTCTTACATTAATTGAAGCATACTGACAAATGATAAAGATTTTTGTATCTTGCTGTCCGCTTGCGCGGGCAGCAAGATACATTATTAAACTGTTGCGTTTTCTGGCTAAAATTCTCTGAAAAATTATCTTACATTTTTTCACTCAGGATCTGATATGCCGGAGCTCCTTCGCAATCTGCCGGAATATCCACACCTAAAAGCACTGCCGCAGTCGGAGCCACGTCTACTTCGCGGATATAACGTTTTGCAGTGTAGCCGTATTTGATGCCGGGACCGCAAGCTACGAAGATCGGACCTACGGAGGTGTCATTATGACCTAACGCGGTGGATAAGGATTCACCATGGTCAAAGTTGTAGTTTTCATCCATCAAGATGATGATATCCGCAGCATCAGGTCCGCCCATGCCCAAAAGCACTGCATCTTTATTATGCAAAGCAATAGAAACTACGCGGTGATTGGTTTTCTTGTCGCGATAGCTATACAAATCGGAAATGATTTGCTCTTCCAACTCGTATTTGTCTTTCGGATCAACGATACCGTAACGGTCACGGCCTTTTAAGTTGACATAAATACTGTTGGCGCGGACTTGGATAGCTCTGGTTTTCTCCCAGTCGATCTCCATTAATTCGTTGCCGTTTTCGTCTTTCTTCAACACAGTATAGCCTAATTCTTTCATGATCGGCACATTTAAGCCACTGTTTTCACCGATATCGTGCGGAGTTTCTTCCGGACAAATCAAGGAGTGGTCGGAGAATACCATAATGGTCCATCCTTTATCGATATACGGCAGGAATGTGCCGATATACTCGTCGGTCCATTTATAGGTATTTTCATGCCATTCGCGCACATGTTTTTCACCTACAGTGGAGGTCGGGCGATCTTTCAAATATTTCATATAAGCATGACCTGCCATATCAGGACCGTGGAAATGCGAGAAGATAACCTCTACGCCCTCGTTATCCATCATATAGCGCATGCAGTCAGACTGCCAGCGAGCAGCTTTCTGCCATTGTTCCTGACCGCACTTGATGATCAAATCTTCATCTTGACCTGCGGCCATGGAGGTTGCCGGCGGAGGACCGAATAAAGGTTTGATTTTCTCATAAATCGAGCGCGGATACCAGCAGTCGCTGTTATCGACATCAATCGCGTTGGAAACCCACATTCTGACGTAAGAGCCGTCCTCGGCAATTTCCAGTGCACGCATTGCTCTGACGACATTAACCATGCCTTTTTTGGTCGGCAATTGATCCGGGCAATTCTCGGTATAAACATCTTCATCCAATACGCAAAGCGGTTCAGCTGCGTCTTTGGAAGCATAAATAGCTACCTGATTGTATTTACCGTCATTTTTCAAAATCAATGCCGGTCTGGTTACTTTGCCATACATATAGTACAAAGTAAACTCTTTGGCGTCAGCCGGAGCATCTGCCCAGCCCTCAGCGTCGGTAATCGGCGAGATAGATACATGCAGCGCCCAGTCTGCCAAAGTCGTCATGTTGTTGCCTTCATAGAAAACAAAGTTTCTAACAGAGAACGGCGACGGCAGGAATCCCTGGAACTCCAAGCCCTCTAAGAATTTCTCTCTGGCTTCCTTCAGACGAGGATCTTTCATATCCATAACTTTTTTATTGTAAACCGGAGGCACAATCTCGGATTTATCGCAGTTGATATGACTGGTCGGCGAACCATAAGGAATAAATCCGCCCTCCTTGGTTTTGGTAGTCGCAATGATGATTTCCTCATTATCACGGCTGTGAGAAGTATTGCCCATACCGCCCGGAGAAGTACCGTCAACAACCATCAAATTAGGATTTGTGGAGGTTGGAGGCCAAGCGCCGCCCGGCCAGTGCCACACCAGCGTTTTCTTGCCTGCTTCAGCAGTGACATTCCATAAAGGCTCAGCTTTTAAGAATTTGGACATAAATGCTTCCTGGGTAATATCCGGATCTTTCTCTACACGGACGTTATAGTCGGTGATGCCGTGAGTCATCGGATAGCAGCCGGTAGCCAAAGTCGCCCACATCGGCGGGGTAATGGTCGGCATCGCGCCCAAAAGCATCAAATCCTCGCGGGCAGAGCCCATTTCAATCATTCTTTTTAAATTCGGCATTTTACCCTCTTCCACCATTTTTTTGGAGAAACGAGGATCCATACCGTCGATACCCAACAATAAAACTTTGTCGGTCAAACCTTTGTTTCTTAACACTTTTACATCATCCTTTTCATACAAATTTGTGATTCAGACGATATTAAATTGTATGATATGAAATTGTATGATATGAAATTTTTTGTTAATTATTACATATTTTCGCTAAAGATTTGGTAAGCAGGAGCGCCCTCACATTTATCAGGGAAATCTACGCCCAATAATACAGCGGCGGTCGGAGCCACGTCAACCTCGCGAATATAGCGATCGGTGCGGAAGTTTTCTTTAATACCTTGACCTGCGGCGATAAAGATCGGCGAAAGCGAAGTATCATTATACCCCCAAGCTGTAGATAAGCCTGCACCGTGATCCTCAACATAGCTTTCATGAACGACAAAGACGATATCCGAGCCCATCGGTCCGCCCAAGCCCAAAAGCACAGCGTCTTTATTATGCAGTGCCAAGGCAATGATGCGTTTGCCGGTCTTCGGATGGATATAGCCGTAAAGTTTAGTGATAATCTCTTCTTCCAATTCGTACTTATCAGCGGGATCGACGATGCCGTACGGATCTCTGCCTTTTAAGTTAATATAAATACTGTTGGAGCGGGTCATGATAGCTTTGGTTTTACTCCAGTCTATCTCATACAATTCTTTGCCGTTTTCGTCTTTTTTCAAAACGGTATAGCCCCACTCTTTGAACGGATTCATGCAAACACCGGTGTTATCGCCGAGCGATACAGCTTCTTCCTCAGCGCTGATCAGTGCATGATCGGAGAATAATAAAATGCTCCAGCCTTCATCCAGTAAATGCATGAAACTGCCAAGATAATCGTCGGTTACTTTATAGGTTGCCTCGGCAAACTTGACAACCTCGCTCTCGTCATAGCGCGAAGTATCGCGATTTTTCATATACTTCATATAGTTATGACTCTGCAAATCAACATTATGCATATGGGAGAAGATGACTTCGACACCTTTTTCTTCGATCATATAATGCATAACTTTGCTCTGCCAGTCGGCAGCTTTGATCCATTGCTCATTGTTGCATTTTAAAATTAAATCTTTGTCATTACCGCTCATTTGGCTGGTCGGCTGCGGCGGTCCGAATCTGTCTACTACCTCTTTAAACAAAGATTTCGGGAACCAAACGCTGTCGTCCTCGCAACTCATACCGCGCGATGCCCAAATACGCACATAGCTGCCATCCTCGGCAATTTTTAACAGACGCATATTGCGATAAACCTTTTCTTCACCGTTTGCGCTTGGTACGGTATCATATACACCGGTGAATACATCGTTTTCCAATACGGCAATCGGCTCGGAGGTTTTCTTATCTTTGTAAATCACTACTTTGTCATAAACGCCCTGCTCATTTTTCAAAATTAATGCCTGGCGCATCACTTTACCGTAGAAAGTAATAATCATAAATTCCTTGGCATCTGCCGGGATTTCAAATTCCCAGTCATGGGCCGGAGCTATCGGAGAAATCGAGCAACCGGTCGGGAAATCTGCCAAAAACCACATCAAGCCTTTAGGATCTTTGACGATATTGTCAACAACGAAAGATTTATCAGGCTGATAACCCTCTACGTTAATAAATTCTTTGTACCACTGTTGATAATGCTGTAATTTTTCTTTAGCTTCAGGACTTTTGCCATTGCCGGAGGTTGGCGGTAAAACAAATTTCAGATCTTCATCGCCCTCGACATCGGTCGTAACAATTGACAGCGGCATATAGCTTGGTTTAGTTGCTTTAGTGCTGGCTACATAAAGCATATCCAAATCCCTGACAGAGGACCATGCGCAGCACGCACCGGGGCTGGAACCGTCAATGGTAATCAAATTTTCGCTGTCGCTGGTCGGCGGGAAACTGCCGCCCGGCCAGTGCATGACCAAAGTTTTCTTACCGCTTTCGGCAGTTACATTCCATAAAGGTTGTGCTTTTAAAAATCTCGAAGAAAACGCGCCTAAGGTGATATCTTTATCGTCTTCGGCAGATAAATTGTAGTCCATGATGCCATGAGTCATCGGATACGCACCGGTAGCCAAAGTCGCCCACATCGGCGGAGTAATAGTCGGATTGGCACCCAAAAGCACCAAATCATCACGGCAAGCGCCGCGCTCAATTAATTTTTTGACGTTCGGCAGCTTGCCCTCGTTGACCAAGCGTTTGGTAAATCTGGGATCCATGCCGTCAACGCCTAAAAGCAATACTTTCTCGCTTAACCCTTTATTTCTTAACATAATAAATCAATCCCTTTTCAGTTATTATTTTTGAGTACAATCGCATTTTAATAAAAGAAAACATATAACGCTATTTTATGGAATTTATTTGACCATAAATTAAATTTTTTTCCTGCGCAGCCGTTATGCCACGCAGGAAAAACAAAAATTACATTTCTTCGGACAAAATAGTATAAGCAGGCGAGCCTTCGCACTCAGCAGGGATTCTAACACCCAAAAGAACTGCTGCGGTAGGAGTCACGTCAACCTCACGCGGGAAGAGTTTCATTTCGAAACCTTCTTTGATACCTTTACCTGCTGCCACAAAGATCGGGCTTAAAGTAGTATCAGCATAGCCAATAGCGGT
>QAKL01000029.1 GCA_003343815.1 Clostridiales bacterium | reverse complement strand
ATCGGTTTCGGTAAAGACTATACGCAGAATTTGCTGACACTGAAACACTTAGCCGATTTGAAAGCGGCGTTTGACTATCCGTGGCTTTTGGGTATCTCGCGCAAATCAGTCATTGGTTTAACCTTAGATTTACCCAGCGAGGAGCGCGAAGAAGGCACTGCCGCTCTCAATACATGGGGACTCACCCAAGGGATGCACTTTTTCCGCATCCATGACGCTGAAAAAAGCCGCCGCGCCCTCCTCATGCAGCAGGCTGTCCTAAAGGTCGGTGAATAAAATGGATGAAATCACGATTAAAGACTTGATCGTCTTTGCCAAACATGGGGTATTGCCCGAAGAAACGGTTTTAGGGCAGAAATTTTTAGTGAGCCTGCATATTTTTTGCGATACAAGAAAGGCAGGCATGAGTGATGATTTGCGCCACTCGATGAGCTATGCCGAAATCGCCCAGGAGTGCCACAATTTTCTCACCGAAAACACCTTTAAACTCATCGAGGCTTGCGCCGAGGGCTTAGCCAGACACCTGCTTTTGCTTTACCACAAAATCCGCACTATCGAGATCGAAATCAAAAAGCCCTGGGCGCCGATTGGGCTTGATTTGGACACCGTCTCCGTCAAAATCAGCCGCTCGCGCCACCTGGTTTACGCCGCGCTTGGCTCTAATTTAGGCGACAAAGAGGGCTATCTCCGCGAAGCGATCCAAACCCTGGACAATCACCCCGACTGCCGTATCTTAAAAATATCGCCCCTGATCACTACCGCGCCCTATGGCGGCGTCGAGCAGGAGGAGTTCTTAAACGGAGCTTTACTAATGGAAACATTACTCACGCCTACGGAGCTTTTGGCACTTTTTAAAGCTTTGGAGAGACAAGCCAAACGCGAGACAACCGTCCGCTGGGGGCCGCGCACGCTGGATTTAGACATTTTGTTTTATGATGATTTAGTTTATAGCGATGATACTTTAACCATTCCCCACCGCGATATCGCTAATCGTGAATTTGTGCTGGAGCCGATGTGCGCGATCGCGCCCGATTTCGTCCATCCGCGCTTTAAACTTACGATGCGCGAAATGTTAGAAAGAGTGAAAAATTCTTAAAGCAACTATCATTTCGAAAAAATTTATTGCAGTTTAGCCGTCTTTGTGCTATCATATTTGTAATATAAAAAGGAGTGAGACCGCATGAAAAAATCTATCAGCATCTTGTTATTAATCGTATGCTTGTTTGCTTTTTCCGCCTGCGGTCAAAAAGATATCGCTAATGACGAGCCGACTGATGATTTGGAGCAGCTTTTGACGGACAGCGACATTGATTTAAGCTCCCTTTCCGATGAGGAATTGGAAATCTTCATTTCCTTAGTTCACGAGCAGGGCAGCATCGAACATTTAACCTCTGCCGAGGATGGAGCGATCACTTGGCAAAGCGGCGAGATCTCCAACCGTTTAAGCGGTGAGTGGGAAAGCACATGGAGTCCTCTGCCCGATCCTCACGGCCATATCGTCTACCAATCTTTAGACAGCGAAAACTATTCGGCTCTTTTGAGCAACTATAGTTTGGCTGATTTGAAAAACTATATCCAAAACCTCCTTGTTTTGGGTTTTAGCCAAAATGTTTCTTCCTCCGAGGAAAGCGCCGAGCTTTTCACTTGGCACGGTGAAAGCACAAACGGCGCGGTCAATCTGACACTGCAAAACGAAATGCTCTGGATAGAGTATTTTATAAATCAATAAATGAATTATTATGCACCATATTCTTGACAAAATCTTGATTATGGTGCATAATTATACACAAATACGAATTTTTTTGGAATTTCATTGAAAGGATGAACAATTTTATGCAAAAGGCATACCTTGTTTTGGCTAATGAATACATCTTTGAGGGCTATAGCTTTGGCGCACCTATTACCTCGATTGGCGAGTTAGTTTTTACCACCGGCATGGGCGGGTATATCGAAACTTTGACCGACCCCAGCTATAACGGGCAAATCGTCATGCAGACATTCCCGTTAATCGGCAATTACGGCATCATCGAGGACGATTTCGAAGGCGAATGTGCGATCAAAGGCTACGTCGTCCGCTATCCCTGCGCCACTCCGAGCAATTTCCGCACGGATTATACTTTGGACGAATTTTTGAAAAAGCGCAATATACCCGGGCTCTACGGCATCGACACCCGCGAGGTCACCCGCATTATCCGCGAGTACGGCGTCGTGAATGCGATGATTACCACCGAATTACCTACCGATTTCACGTCGATTAAAAACTACGCTATAGTTGACGCCGTAAAACAAGTAAGCACCAAAGAATCTTTCACCGTCACTGCCGAAAATGAGCAGTACAAAGTCGCATTATTAGACTACGGCGCGAAACGCAATATCATCCGCGAGTTGGTGAAGCGCGGCTGCAGTGTCACTGTGCTGCCCTATGATACCAAAACTGAGGACATCTTAGCGCTTAATCCCGATGGGCTCATGCTTTCTAACGGTCCCGGCGATCCGGCGGAAAACGTCGTACCGATCGCCGAATTAGCTAAATTAAGCGGCAAACTGCCGATCTTCGGCATTTGCTTAGGTCATCAGCTGTTAGCCTTAGCGCACGGCGGCGAAACTGTCAAACTAAAATACGGCCACCGCGGTGTCAATCAGCCGGTGAAAGAAGTAAGCGGCACCCGCACCTACATCACCAGCCAAAACCACGGCTACGCGGTCGTTTCCGAGAGCTTAAAAAGCGGTAAACTAAGCTTTATTAACGCCAACGACGGCACCTGCGAGGGTATCGAGTATCCCGAGGAAAAGGCTTTCTCCGTGCAGTTTCACCCCGAAGCCTGCTCAGGTCCCAAAGATACCGCCTTTTTGTTTGATAAATTTATTGATTTGATGAAAGGAGCACACTAATGCCATTAGATCCTACGATAAAAAAAGTTTTAGTTATCGGCTCCGGTCCTATCGTCATCGGACAAGCCGCCGAGTTTGACTACGCCGGCGCTCAAGCCTGCCGTGTCTTAAAAAAAGCGGGACTGAACGTCGTTTTAGTCAACTCCAATCCGGCCACTATCATGACCGACAGCGCCTTGGCCGATGAAATATATTTAGAGCCTCTGACCGTCACCACCTTAAAACGCATCATCGAAAAAGAGCGCCCCGACAGCTTATTGGCAGGATTGGGCGGACAGACGGGACTTACTTTAGCGATCCAACTGAATGAGGACGGCTTCTTAGATAAAATGGGCGTGCGCCTGATCGGCTCTAATTTGACCGCTATCGCCAAAGCTGAAGACCGTCAGCTTTTCAAAGACACCATGGCAGAGATTGAGCAGCCGACTATCCCCTCGGAAATCGCCAACGATATTCAAACTGCGCTCAAGATTGCCGCAGAAATCGGCTATCCCATTATCGTGCGTCCGGCCTTTACTTTGGGCGGCGCAGGAGGCGGCGTCGCCTACAATGAGGACGAAATGAAAATTATCGCCCGCACAGGCTTGGATATGTCGCCGATCAACCAAATTTTAGTCGAAAAATACATTTCCGGCTGGAAAGAAATCGAGTTTGAAACCATGCGCGACAGCGCGGGCAATGTCATCGCCGTCTGCAGCATGGAAAATTTCGACCCGGTCGGCGTGCATACCGGCGACTCCATCGTCGTCGCTCCTGCGTTAACTTTGTCCGATAAAGAGTACCAAATGCTGCGCAGCGCATCCTTAAAAATCATTTCTGCCTTGGACATCGTCGGCGGCTGCAACTGCCAGTTTGCCTTAAGCCCCGACAGCTTCGAATACGCTGTCATCGAGGTCAACCCCAGGGTTTCCCGCTCCTCGGCATTAGCCAGCAAAGCGACCGGCTATCCTATCGCCAAAGTCACCACCCAAATCGCTTTGGGCTATACTTTGGACGAAATCAAAAACGACATCACCGGCAAAACCTGCGCTTGCTTTGAGCCGGCGCTCGACTATGTCGTCGTCAAAATGCCGAAATGGCCGTTCGATAAATTTAACACTACTCACCGCGAATTAGGCACCCAGATGAAAGCCACGGGTGAGGTCATGGCGATCGCACCCTCATTTGAAATGGCGATCATGAAAGCGGTGCGCGGTGCCGAAATTTCACTTGACACCTTGAATATGCCCTATTCAGGCAGTGAAACTCTTGAGGAAAGACTGCATCATGCCGACGATCACCGCTTGTTTACGATTTTTTCCGCTTTAAAAGCAGGCTTTTCGGTTGAGCAGATCCATGACATCACGCGCATCGACCGCTGGTTCTTATCACGTTTGGAAAATTTAGCACAGTTCGAGCAGAAAATCAGCGCGAACGGTATCGGCGATAATTATTACTTAGGCAAAACTTTGGGCTATACCGACGAAGCGCTGAAACGTCTAAGCGGTGCAGAGAGCCTGCCGCACCTTGCCTGCTCCTACAAAATGGTCGACACCTGCGGTGCCGAATTTGCCGCCGAGACACCATATTTTTACGCGACTTACGATAAGGTTTGCGAATCCCGCAGTTTCGAAAAAAATGACAAGCCGAAAATCATCGTCTTAGGCTCAGGCCCGATTCGTATCGGGCAGGGTATCGAGTTCGATTATTCCTCCGTCCATTGCGTCTGGACTTTAAAGGAATTGGGCTATGACGTTATCATCATTAATAATAACCCCGAAACCGTTTCCACCGACTATGATACGGCAGACAGACTTTACTTCGAGCCGCTTAGCCCCGAGGACGTGATGAATGTCATCGAGGCGGAGCACCCGGTCGGCGTCGTAGTTGCCTTTGGCGGGCAGACAGCGATCAAGCTCACCGGCTTTTTAGCGAAAAATAATATTCCTATTTTCGGCACTTCTGCCGAAAGTATCGACATCGCCGAGGACAGAGAGCGTTTTGATGCCCTTTTGGAAGAATTAAAGATCAGCCGTCCGGCAGGTCAGGGCGTCCTCACTACCGATGAAGCTATCGCCGCCGCGCACGAATTAGGATTCCCCGTCTTGCTGCGCCCCTCCTACGTCATCGGCGGGCAAAATATGCAAATCGTGCATAATGACGATGATATCCGCACCTATATGTCCGTCATTTTAGCCGGACAAATCGAGAACCCCGTTTTAGTCGACAAATACATGATGGGTACGGAGCTTGAGGTCGATGTCATCTCCGACGGCATAGACGTGCTTTTGCCCGGCGTCATGGAGCATATCGAGCGCGCCGGTATCCACAGCGGAGACTCGATCGCCGTTTATCCGCCCTACAGCATTAATGACAAAATGCTCACGAAAATTATCGACTACTCCACCCGTTTGGCTTTAGCTTTAGGCACCAAAGGATTAGTCAATATCCAATATTTGATTTATAATAACGAGCTGTACGTCATCGAGGTCAATCCCCGTGCCTCCCGCACCGTGCCCTACATCAGCAAGGTCACCGGCGTGCCAATGGTCGATTTAGCCTCCAAAGTCATGACAGGTGCCAAATTAGCCGAGCTGGGCTACGGCAAAGGGCTATACAAAATCCCGCCGTATTACGCGGTGAAGATCCCCGTATTTTCCTTTGAAAAATTAACCGATGTCGATTCTGCCTTAGGTCCCGGGATGAAATCCACCGGCGAGGTTTTGGGCGTCGGCAAAAATTTGCAGGAAGCTCTTTTCAAAGGCTTGACCTCTGCCGGTTTCAAAATCCATGCCTCAGCCAATGCCGCCGCCGATTTAGGCGTATTTTTAAGCGTGGACGAGCACGATTATTTAGAAGTAGTATCCTTAGCGAAAAAGCTCGCCGATCTGAAATGCGCACTGTATGCGACCAAAGGCACCGCCGAAAGCATCGCTAAATTAGGCATCGACGTCACCATTGCCGAGGGCGATGAAGTGTTCGAACTTATGGAAGCCGGCAAATTTAACTATATCGTCTACACCGGCGCATTGTACGATTTGACGATGGATTACTACATCGCATTGCACAAGCGCGCTATGCAGCTCTCAATCGCCTGCCTGACTTCGCTTGATACAGCGAACGCTCTGGCAAATATTATCGCCAGCCGCTACACCGAAAGCAACACCGAGTTAGTCGATATTAATCATATGCGCAAAAATCGCCAAACGCTGAAGTTTACCAAAATGCAGGGTACGAGCGACGATTATATCTTTATTAACAATTTGGCCGGCGAGATCACCTGCCCCGAGTCCTTGTGCGTGACTTTATGCGACCGCAATCAGGGTATCGGTGCGAATGGTATAGTTTTAATCGAGCCGTCGGAAACCGCCGATATTAAAATGCGCATCTTTAACCGCGACGGCAGCGAGGGTATGATGGCAGGCAACTGTATCCGCTGCGTCGGTAAATATGTGTATGACAACGACATCGTCAAAAAAGACGAAATCGCCGTCGAAACGGCAAGCGGTACCAAAAATTTGACTCTTTACAATATTAACGGCAAAGTAAACTCCGTCACCGTCGAGATGGGCAAAGCCGAGTTTGCTCCTACCTCACTTCCGGTCACTCTGCCCGGAGAGAAAATCGTCAACTATCCGACCGCTATTGGCGAGGAGACATACAATATCACCTGTCTATCAGTTGGCAATCCGCACTGCGTCATCTTCTGCGACCGGGTGGACAACCTCTGGCTCAAAAAGCTGGGGCCGCAGTTTGAAAACGCGCCCATTTTCCCCAAGCGTGTCAATACCGAGTTTATCCGCGTCGTCAATCCTACGACTATTAAAATGCGCGTCTGGGAGCGCGGCAACGGCGAAACTCCCGCCTGCGGCACCGGAGCCTGCGCTGCGGTGGTTGCCGCTGTCGAAAACGGCTATTGCCAGAAAGGTGCTGACATTACCGTAAAATTAAAAGGCGGCGATTTAATCGTTAATTACACCGATGAAGGCATTACCCTAACCGGCGACGCTAAATTAGTCTATACCGGCGAATTAGAATATTAAACGTAAAAAAGAGTGAGATTAATCAATCTCACTCTTTTTATTTGCCCTTTTATTAGGATAACGCCGCAGCAATGTGCCTGCGCCCATCCCCAAGATAATAAGCACCGCGATGATGAGGCAAAATAACGCCACCACTCCGCGCAAATCCAAAAAACCTCCCGCAGGCTGCATCATTGTGACCACTGCAAAACCTATAGGGATTAATGACACATAAAGTGGCAGAAGCCGTAAGTAAACACTCTTTATTTTCCGCGCCAGCCAATAGTTGTAGCTAAAAGGCAGAAAAAAGATTGCCAGTGCTGCCAAAATCAATTCAAACTCGTCCATCAGCACCTCCTGTTTATTCGGCAGTTTCTGCTTCAGGCGCGTCTACCCAAGCAAGCGAGGTCAGCATTTCTTTATATGTTGCTTGATTTTTCGCAAACTGGCTTTCCTCTGCCCAGATCGTCACGGTATAAAGCATATTATCCTTAATCGCGCTTACTTCCATAAATTCAAGCATCGTGTCTTCGTTAGCCGCATATTTATAGTGCAAAATCTGCGTCTTTTGCCCTAAAATGTCCGCCTCTTCCTTGCCCAAAAGCTCGTAGCCCTCGACCGTGCTCAATTGGCTCAGCCAGTTAGCGTCCTCATTTAAGATCTCGATATAATTAAGCGTCTCCGCGCTCGTATCATCAGCGATAGCCGCCTCACGATAAGCGTCCAACAGCGCCGTATCGTCCTGATTCTGCGCGCTCAGCCAGTTGTCCAGCTCGTCCTCAGGCAGCAAATTGTACTGACGATTGAGC
>QAKL01000098.1 GCA_003343815.1 Clostridiales bacterium | reverse complement strand
GTGGGATTCGAACCCACGGAACCCGCAAAGGCTCAACGGTTTTCAAGACCGCCTCCTTAAACCGCTCGGACACCACTCCATAAAGCATTATCTATTTTAGCATAATGCCTTTTATTTGTCAAATGAAAAATACATTTTAGAGAATTTTTGAGAGGAATGTTTTGGTGCGTTCTTGTTTAGGACGGGTGAAGATATCTTCAGCGGATCCTGTCTCGACGATTTGCCCGCCGTCCATAAAGATGATTTGGTCGGCCATTTCGCGGGCGAATCCCATTTCGTGAGTGACGACAACCATAGTCATGCCTTTTTGCGCCAATTCTTTCATGACGTTTAAGACTTCGCCGACTAATTCGGGATCAAGGGCGCTGGTAGGCTCGTCGAAAAGCATAATTTCCGGGTTTAAGGCAAGCGCACGGGCGATAGCGACGCGCTGCTGTTGACCGCCGGATAATTGGTGCGGATAGTGGCTCATGCGGTCGGCCAGCCCCATTTGGGCGAGGAGTTCTTTGCCGTGATTGTCAATGTCGGCATAGATTTCTTTTTTGCGCTTTTTGAAATCGGGCAGTTCTTTTGCCAATAATTTTTCCGATAAGGTGACGTTTTCCAAAGCAGTATATTGCGGAAAAAGGTTAAACGACTGGAAAACCATGCCGAAATGCAGACGCTTGCGGCGCAGATCCTGGCTGTTATCCTTAGTAAAATTAGCCGAATCAAACAAGGCTTCGCCTTTTACCGTGATTTTGCCTTTGCTCGGTACCTCGAGGAAATTTAAACAGCGCAAAAGGGTGGTTTTGCCGCTGCCGGAGGAGCCGATGATGGCCAAGGTATTGCCTTCTTCTAAAGTGAAACTGACGTCTTTTAAAACTTTGGTCGCGCCAAAGTTTTTTTCGATGTGTTCGACTTCCAATAATGCCATTTTTTCTCCTCCTTATCTGAAATAGGATAATCGTTTTTCGATATAGTTAAAAAGAATTGTCAAAATGCCGACAAATGCGAGATAAAAGACTGCCGTGTAAAAGAGCGGCCATGTCAGACCTGCGGCTTTAATAAAGGACTGCCCGGCGAAGGTTAATTCGTAGCAGCCGATAATACGCGCCAGCGATGTATCTTTGACTAGGGTAATGATTTCGTTGGACATCGGGGGGACGACTCGCTTGATCATTTGCAAAAGGGTGATTTTAAAGAAAATCTGGGTGTGCGTCATACCTAAAACTTCGCCGGCTTCGCGCTGACCGATAGGCACGCCCTGGATACCGCCGCGGAAAATGACGGAGAAATAGCAAGCGTAGTTGATACTGAATGCGACTACGGTCGCGACTAATCTTCCCGTGCTGTCACCGCTCCAGATATTTTGCCCAAGCCACAAACCAGGTCCGAAAAAGATGATGATTAACTGTAACATCAAAGGTGTGCCGCGGATGATCCAAACTAAGGTATTGACCGCATAGCGCAATGGTTTAAATTTGCTCATTGAGCCGAAAGCTAAGATAAGCCCTAACGGCAGAGAGAAAACGAGCGTCAGCGCAAATATTTTCATGGCGACAGCCATGCCCTCTAAAAGTACTAATGTAACGTGTAAAAACATAAGTGTTCTCCTTAATTATGTTTATGTATCTGCGGTTAACCGCAGACAAGGCAGAGGGCGGGGGCTCTCTGCCTTATGTGAGAATATTTTTGGGAAAAATATTTTATTCAGCTGTTACTACGACGACTTGGGCGTTATTGCAGTAAGCGTTGGTGCAGTCCATAGACTCGGTGACTTCGTTGGTCAAGGTCATACCGTTCCAGACAGCGTCGATATTTTTGGAGTTTAACTCCATGATTTTCATATCCCAGTCGATAACTTGGAATTTTACTTCGACACCTAATTTTTCAGCGACCAATTTCGCCATGTCAGCGTCAAAGCCGATCCACTCGCCGTTGTCGTCTTTGTAGTCCATCGGCGCAAACTCGGTGATACCGACGATGAAAGTGCCTTTATTTTTGATGTACTCTACGTCGCTGTCAGTGTCTGCTTGGGTAAAGGTGCTTTCCGGTTGTTCAACTAAAGCTTCCTGTACGCCGTATTTCTGAGCGATTTCCTGCATGGTGCCGTCGTTGTAGCTTTCGTATAATACGGAGTTGATAAAGCTTGCCAAATCAGAGCCTTGGCGGCAGCCGACGCCGTATTCTTCGGTGGTTAACTCATCGGTGTGTGTCAAATCCTCATAGCTGGTGCCCTCGCCGATCATCGCGCCTGCCATCAATAAGTCAATGATTGCCGCGTCGGAAGTGCCGGATGCTACTTCCATCAAAGCGTCAGCCTGGGAAGCGACGGCGTTGATTTTCCAGCCGTTTTCGGTAGCTACAGCTTCACCGGCGGAGCCGGCCTCGACAGCGTAGGTCATATCTGCGGGATCTTTAGCGGTATCTTTGCCGCCGCAGCCTGCGAGCACGCTCATCACGCCGAAGGCTAATAACATTAAAATCGCAATTTTCTTTTTCATAGGTAAAACCTCCAAATCTTTTGTTTGTTACTCTAACATTTTAACACGCTAAAATAACAAAGTCAACAACTTTTCTACAGATTTTGCGGCTTTTAAATAAACGTATCTTTTCATACAAATAAATTTATATTTCCGTTAAAGTGCAGACTGCATACGCCGCGATCCCCAGCCCCTCGCCTGTAAAGCCTAATCCTTCGGTAGTGGTAGCCTTGATGCTGACTTTATCGAGCTCAAGATTAAGCACGTAGGCGATTTTGGCACGCATTTCGGGGATATAGGACGCTAATTTTGGGCGCTGAGCGACGATGGTGGTGTCGATATTGTTGACAGCATAGTGGTGCGCGGCTAAAATTTCTCTGACTTTTGCTAATAATAAGAGGCTGTCGATGCCTTTGTAAGCGGGATCATTATCGGGAAAATGCTTGCCGATATCACCCAAAGCGGCGGCGCCTAAAAGCGCGTCCATCAGCGCATGGGTCAGCACATCGGCATCCGAGTGCCCCAAAAGCCCCAGCTCGTAGGGGATTTCTACGCCGCCTAAGATTAATTTACGGTTTTCTACTAATTTATGCACGTCATAGCCAAAACCTATGCGCATGATGATTCCTCCTTAAATGTGCGTTTGCTGTCTTTTTTGTAAGATTTGCTCTGCCGTCGGGATATCCTCCGGCGTGGTGATTTTGATATTTTCATAATCGCCAGTAACGATTTTGATTTTTTCGCCTAAATATTCGACTAATGAAGCGTCGTCGGTGCCGTAATGATTGTGAACGTAGGCATTTTCGTAGGCGCGGCGAATTAAATCAGCACGGAAAACCTGCGGCGTCTGCACCGCCCAGAGGCTTTCGCGGGGAATAGTGGCGAGGACATTGCCGTCGCTGTCGGCTTGCTTGATGGTGTCTTTTACGGGAACGGCGCAGATAGCGGCGCCGGAGTTTTTCGCAGCAAGCAGCGTGCGGCGGATGATCTCCTCTGTGACCAAGGGGCGGGCGCCGTCGTGAATGAGAATATATTCGCACTCCCAAGTAATGGCGCGAATGCCGTTATGAACGGAGTCTTGACGCTCCTTGCCGCCTATGGCGAGCACGGTTTTGCTTTCTGCTATTTCGGGAATCATGTTTCGGCAGGGGTCCTCCTCGCCTGCGCGCACGACCAAGACGATTTTTGCGATTTCAGGTATTTGGGCAAAGACGGTCAAGGTATGCGTAAGGACGCTTTGCCCACATATTTCGATAAACTGTTTATTGTGCCCGGCTTGCATACGCTTGCCTAAGCCTGCGGCTAAAATAACAGCGGTATTGGACATGGTAATCGGTGCTCCTTTCTATTAAAATGGGTAGGGAAAAATGCGTAGTTTTTTACTAAAATGTATAGGTTTTTGCAAGTTAAAAAAAGAAAAAACATAAAAATCTTTTTCGTTAAGAGGGTTAGGGGGGATCCGACAGCGTACCCCATTGGGTATTCCCCCCCTTAAACCCTCTTAACAATCACCCTAACCCCCTTAAAACGGCCGCTCAAACGCCGCGGAGGCTAAAATCACTTCTTATTGTTAGATTAGTTTGTGCGAAAGTTAAAAACAAAAACCTATACTTCCCTACATAAACTATAAGTAAAACGGAATAAATAAAAAATATTTTTTATTGCTTGATAAATATATTTTTGATTAAAAGTATATTTTCCTCTTTGTTTTGTTTGAAAAATTGTGCAAAATAGGTTATACTTATTACAGGATTTATATTTTAATTTATGAAAAATGAGGTGGAAAAAATGTCCGAGTGGTTAGATTGTATTAAAACCGACGATTATATGCAGGTGCGTGCGGCGCTATGTCAATCGCAAACCTCCTGCTTCAGCTGCCCGATTAAATCATTATGTTCATCTCGCACGGTAGACGTTTGCAAGGAGCTGCCGCTTTTGCAGGCCTGGGCAGATAAGCATATGGATTATGTAAGCGTTTTGGAGGACGCGAAGAAAAAATATCCCTTTGTAGCCAAAGCTCCGGAGCCCCCGTGCTGCCCGCGCCAGCTGGAGTATGATATCAATCACGACTGCCCTAAAAGTATGTGCGATATGTCGACTAAAGAGTGCGTAGATTGCTGGAATCAAAAAATATTCGTCAAAGTACGATAATTTGAAAAAACCACCAAAGCAAAAGCTCTGGTGGTTTTATTAATGCGTTAGGCATTTTTGCAAGCTTGATTGCCAACGGTGCAGGAAGTTTTGCAAGCAGACTGGCAGGAGGTTTGGCATTCGCCGCAGCCGCCGTTTTTCACAGTGCTCTGCAAATTTTGCACGCTAATGGTTTTGATATGAGTCATCGGATTTCCCTCCTTTAAGCAACCATTTCTTTGATTATAGCATGTTTTTCAGAGTAAAGCAAGGGAATTTCGGATTTTTTGCGCTAAATAGCCGCTTGATTTTAAAAAATATTTTATTGCGAGGTTTATTTATGAAAAAATTTTTGCTTGCGACCTTAAACTCCAAATTTTCGCACCAGTCGCTGGCGCTTGAAATGCTCAGCAAATATCACGATAATGAGAAACGGCATGATCTGGCGGTGAAGCAATTTACGATCAATCAGCCATTAGAGGTGATTTTGCGTGAAATTTTTCTCACAAATGCGGATTACGTCTTTTTCTCTTGCTATATTTGGAATATCGAGGAGACGCTGCATTTGATCAAGGCTTTGAGAGTTATGCGTCCGCAAATTTTTATCGGCGTAGGCGGGCCGGAGGTGTCTTATGATGCGAAAGGATTTTTAAGAGAAAACCTCGAGTGCGATTTGGTGATGACGGGTGAGGGGGAGAAAGTTTTTACAAAGCTTTTGGACGAATTAGAACGCGATCATCCCGATTTAAGCGGGATTGCGGCGCTTAACTACCGCGAAAATGGGGAAATCGTGAGCACGCCGCCGTTAGACGGGGTAGTGGATATGGCAGAGCTGCCTTTTCCCTACGAGGAGGATCTGCGCGACTGCGCGGACAAGATAATTTATTACGAGTCGAGCCGCGGCTGTCCCTACCGCTGCGCGTATTGTTTATCGTCAATCGAAAAGGTGCTGCGTTTCCGTCCGCTTGTGCAGGTGTATCGTGATTTGGATTTGTTTTTGCAGGCGTGCCCCAAGCAGGTCAAATTTATCGACCGTACTTTTAATGCCAAGCGCGAGCATGCTTTGGCGATTTGGCGCTATATTGCCGCGCATGATAACGGCGCGACTAATTTTCATTTTGAAATTACGGCAGATATTTTGTCCCGCGAGATGCTGGATTTTCTTAAAACGGTGCGTCCCGGATTAATGCAGTTTGAAATCGGCATCCAATCGACCAATTCTGCGACGATCAAGGCGATTAACCGGCATGTGAGTTTTGAAACCTTAGCGCCGATCGTGCGGGAATTAAGGGCAAATAATAATATTCATCTGCATTTGGATTTGATAGCGGGACTGCCGTATGAGAACTACGAGTCGTTCGGTCATTCCTTTGATAATGTTTATGCGCTTAGACCCCATACTTTGCAGTTAGGTTTTTTAAAAGTGTTAAAAGGCACAGAGCTTTATTTAAAGCGTAACGAGCATAGAATCGCCTATCTGCCCTATGCGCCCTATGAGGTTTTGAGCACGAAATATATTACCGCCGAGGAGATTGTGC
Source organism: Clostridiales bacterium (assembly GCA_003343815.1). Classification (GTDB taxonomy): domain Bacteria; phylum Bacillota; class Peptococcia; order Peptococcales; family Peptococcaceae; genus QAKL01. The sequence continues at coordinate 4,248 of QAKL01000098.1, read as the reverse complement.
GCTTGAAAGGCGTGGAGGATGTGCTGGAAAAATACTATAACAGCGGCAAATTTCCCTTTACGATTGAGCTTGTTACCGCCGGTTACTCAAGGGCGTTTAGCTTTTATGAGGCGTTCGGCGACTGGTGGGTTAGCGAGGGCTTGCATTTAATCAATCATAATACTTTGGGCTTGGCAGATATGCTTTACCGTTTCTGTGCGGCGGAGGGCAGGGTTGATTTACAAGAATTAGCTTATGCGCTCAAATTTGATTTGTGTCTGCATGAGAAGCCGAAAAAACAGCCGCTTTGCTTGGAAAGTTTGCCGGTGGAAGAAAACTATGTCGAGTTTTATAAACATGCGGATAACTTGCAGAAATTTTGGCCCGAGCTGGAAAGGCGTGAGGGCAAGGCGCTGGCGAGGGTGAGTCATATTGCTAAATTTGGCGCAAGGGTAGTTTTGTTTGATTATACCAAGCGCGACTATCTGGGATACGCTTCCTATCGGGCTTTAAGTGAAAATGAATATTGAGCGTACTAAAAAAGCAGCCTTAGTGATATGATAAAATGATGGTAGACGCAAAAAAGCGTCTACCATCATTTTATCATATCATCGCGAAACAGGGCTTTTTTATTCTTCCTCTACGCCGCAAACTACATCATAGCCAAATCTTTTGACTAACTTCGCCGCGCGATCGCAGTTGGGATCTGCCTCATCATTATTTGGCAAAACGGCGACCTCGTTTACGCCGTCATCGCAGAGGATGTCGTAACCGTATTTAGACGCCATTTCTGCCATTTCTTCGCAGTCTGCCTCTTCTTCGGCAATTTTTTCTTCCTCGATCATCTTTATTCATCCTCCTCTCGATATAATGGCAATTTCACCACAAATGTACTCCCTTTGCCCAGCGCGCTCTCGACGCTAATCGTCCCGCCGTGCGCCTCAACAAAGCCTTTGGTAATCGCCAATCCCAATCCTGAGCCGCCGCGGGAGCGCTCACGGGATTTCTCGGCGCGGTAAAATCTCTGGAAGATATACGGCAAATCCTCCGGAGAGATCCCCATGCCGTTATCTTTAACCATAATGATAAAATTATTTTCATCACTTTCAACCTTTAATTCTACCTTGCCGCCCTCAGGAGTATAGCGTAAAGCATTATTGACCAAATTAAGCACTATCTGCTTGAGCCTATAGGGATCAGCATAGCAGTAAGCTACAGCAGGCGCGATATTGACCTGAAAATCGATCTTGCGATCTTCGGCCTCTGCCTCAATTAACACCAAAAACTCGCTGAAAAACGTTTTAAAATCAACCAATGTTTTATTCAAAACCGTCTGCTTAGCCTCCAGGCGGCTCAGATCCTGCATCTCGCCGACCATACTTTTTAAGCGGATGACCTCGTCGTACAGCGCCGCCACATCCACCGTATCTAACGGCTTATTGCGCTCCAAAGACGTCTCCAATTTAGTCGCCAAAACCGTCAGCGGCGTTTTGAGCTCGTGACTGATATCGGCAAACATCTGCTGGCGGATGGTCGTTTCATTATCGATCTCCTCTGCCATCGTGTTAAACGAGCGGGACAATTCGCCCAGCTCATCATCGGAATACACCGGTAATTGCTCGTTGAAATCGCCCTTGGACATCTGGGAAATCGCGCTGATTAACTCCTTTAGCGGCGTCACGATCATTTTGGAAATAGCCACGCCCAAAAGCATCGCAAAAATACTCGTCAAGACGATACCGCGGATGATCGCAACCAGCACCCGATGGGAGAAACTCTGCTCTAAATACCAAAAGCGGCTGTTAAAGTAAGCATCGGGAAAAATATAACCCACCACTTTATCATCTCCCAATTTGAGCGCATTGCCGTATGGCAGGAGATTTTGCGAAATATGCCCGCCGACCATGCCTTTTTCGGGATGCACCAGAATTTCACCCTCTGTATCGGTCAAAATCACCCCGATTGAGGTAATATCCATAAAGCGCTGCGCAGACTGATTATTATACGCTTGCTGATTTGCCGCGGCGTTTTCGACTCCCTCCCAACTGTAGCCGTTGGAAGTATAGTAGTCCAAATAATATTTGGACTGCGTCGAAATCCGATATTGCCACAAATCCCGCGTAAAATCATCAAAAGAATTGGTCGTCGCCTCGATCGCCAGCGAGCCTACGATGATACCAGTCAAAATTACGGCGCAGACGATCAAAATATTAATTTTAGCTGAGAGTTTTAGTTTCATAATTATCACCAAATTTATAGCCCAAGCCGTAAACTGTCAAAATATAGATCGGCTTTTGCGGATTCGGCTCGATTTTTTTGCGCAGATTTGATACATGCGTATCGATCGCCCGCTCGTACCCGGCGTAGCTTTCGCCCAATGTCGCGTTTAATAATTGCAAGCGCGAATACGGTCTGCCGACATTTTGGCTTAATGTCGTCAGTATCGCGTACTCTGAGGGTGTAAGCTCGATAATTTTATTATTCATGCGCACTTCGCGTCGGTCGGTATTGATTTCTAACGCGCCAAAAGAAATCTTGTGCTCCTCAGTACTCCCCTGAAAGCCCGTGCGGCGCAAAACTGCTTTAATACGCGCCTTCATCTCACGCAAACTGAAAGGCTTCGTAATATAATCATCCGCCCCTAACTCCAAGCCCAAAAGCTTGTCTATCTCCTCATCCCGCGCCGTCACCATGATGATCGGCACGTTGGATTTTTGGCGGATCGCCTTGCAAACCTCCAAACCGTCCAATTTCGGCAGCATTAAATCCAAAATTATCAAATCAGGCTGATTTTCGCGGAAAACCTCCAACGCCTCCAGCCCGTCAGCCGCCTGCAATATCTCAAAGCCCTCTTCTGCCAAAAATTCTGCCATTGTTTCGCGGATACTGGTTTCGTCCTCCACCAGCATAATAGATTCTGCCATTACACGCCCTCCTCTGTTGCTGCAGTCGGCATAAAATAACTGCCTAACGCATTTTGACTGCTCATGATATAATTTTCGCTCAAATACCGTAAAGCCTGATAAGCCGTCTGCTTATTTTCCGTACTCCACGGGATAAAGCCGGCCCCGCCCTCGGGCAGGATTTCTTTTAAAGAGCGATCCTTTTGATAAGCACATTCCTCTTTTAAAGCGTTATTAAACGCTTCAGTCAATATATTTTGCTCATCATCGCTTAATTTCTGCCAAAAAAGCGGACTGACCGCTGTTATTTCTAAATTGTAATACACATTCGGATCGGTGATATAGTCGCTTTCGTTAATCACATTGACCTGCAGTAAATAGTCAAGCTCGCCTTCGGTCAAAATATGGTTCATCCCGGGTGTGCTGTTTTCTTCATTGATCACTCGGATACCCAATCCGTCCAAAGCACTTGCCGTCGTATCTGCCAGCTCGGCATAAAAACTCCTGCCGCGGTAATTAGCGTAATTTTCCGCCCAAAACCTGTGCAAAAAATAACTGTAGCCGTTAGCCGTAAAGCCCAACAGATGATAATTTTTACTCATGGCGAGAGCCTGTCTGCCGCTGTCGGACAAAGCATAGCTGCTCACCGCGCCCGCGTCGCTAAAAAGTGACGGATAGCTGTAAAGCGCATACTCCGGCACCTCCGCCGTCAAGCGGTCGGTGCGCAGACACACCATTTCCAAAGCGCCCGTATCTAAGTAAGCCAATAATGAGTCGTTGCTGTCCCATTTAGCCTCAGGATAAAGCTTAACTTTGATCTTGCCCTCGGAGGCCTCCTCGGCTTTCGCGGCAAAGCGTTTCAGCTGCCTGTAGGCGGCATCATTTTCGTTTAAATCGGTGGCGATCCGCACCGTTATCTGCTTTTGGTCTTTTTCCTCAGACTTACCGCAGCCTGTCAGAGTAAACATCGCCAAAAGTAAAATCAATATTGCGGCTGTAAAACGTCTCACCCGCGCCCGACCTCCCAAATTCATAATTAATTATATTGTAACCTTTTTTCGCCGAAATAGAAAGAGGGTAGGCGCATTTTTTAATAAATCTGCAAAAGTTTCGGCATTTTTATTCTTTATCAATAAAATATTTATAGAATAAAGACAAATTATTGCGCCTCAAAAATACTCCCGTGGAAAAACAGTTGCGCAAAAGCGCAAAAAGTATTATAATAAATAAAATTTAACATGGCAAATTATCGCGAAAAATATCGGCATATCACATTTTTTAGATAATTTATTCCAAAAGGAGGAATACTCATGCATATAAACGAAAAATTCAACGAAAACCGCCCTGTTTTTTCTTTCGAGGTTTT
>QAKL01000140.1 GCA_003343815.1 Clostridiales bacterium | reverse complement strand
CTGCGCCTCATCAGCTATTTTTTCATAGCACTCTATCGTGTGCTGATGCTCCATAAGATTACATTCACCTATCGGCGCCGCCTCTGCCGCAAAATTATACGCCACTGCACCTATCATCATAAGCACCAGCAAAACGGAAATTTGCACCCATAGTCGCTTAAAATGCTGTGGTTTTAAATGCTTAGAGCCCTTGGGCGGGAGTATTTTTTTCATCTGTCGCCACCTCTGTTTTTCATAAATTCTCAAGCAAGCCTTAATAGGCAGAGTAGTACAATTTATTGCTTAGTAATATATACGGCAGCAAAAGGGAAAATATTCCTTTTAATATATAAAATATTGCCTGAAAATTTTGCGTAATTCGAGCAAATCAGCTTGGGCTATCAAATATTGCATTTTTTTTGCATAAAAAAACACTCCGAAGCCCGATTTAGCTTAAAAATCGGCTCGAAGTGTCGAAAATATCTTAAATTTTATCTGATGAAATTAGTGGCTACGCGGGGACCTTTTTCGGGCAAACCGTATTTTTCCTTGCCCAAAGCGATGCTTTTCATGAGGAATGTCATATTTTCTGCCAAGGTACGCATCGTGTACAATCCCTCGCCGTCCTCTGCCGCCTCACCGGGCAAGCGGCCATGGACGCTGTTCCAATAGCAGCTGGAGGCTATCGGCATGCCGCTTATCGTGAAATATTTGTTTAGCTCGTCAAACGTCGCCGAACATCCTCCTCTGCGAGCGACAGCGACAGCAGCGCCGACTTTCATCGTCTTATCAAAATGGCTGCTGTAAAATAAACGATCTAAAAACGAAACCAACGTTCCGTTAGCTGAAGCGTAATACACAGGCGACGCGATAACCAAGCCGTCTGCCTCCGCAAATTTCGGTGCCGTTTCATTAACGGCATCGTTAAAAATACATTTGCCTTTTTCATAGCAGGAGCCGCAGGCGATACAGCCGCGGATATCTTTCATCCCTATTTGGATCGTTTCGGTTTCAATGCCGTTTTTCGCAAATACCTGCTCCATTTCTTTTAAAGCCAGCGTCGTATTGCCGTCAGGGCGCGGACTGCCGTTTATCATTAATACTTTCATGCTCACTCTCTCCTTTTATTTAGATTAAAGTGATTATACACCCTTTTTCAAATTTAATGCAAGTTTTTTCTTTAATTTTACATCGAGCTGCTGGCAGGAGAGATAAATATTGACATTACGGGCAAGATACATTATAATTATATCGTGTTTTTTATCTTCCGCACGCAAAAATCTCAAGGGAAGTTTAAAAAATTTTTATTTTTTGAGAGGGGATTCTATTTTTGTTAAAGAAAATATTGACGTAAAATACTGCTTTGGTATCTTTTATCTTTGAGGCTTTAATTTTTACATTTACAATAATTAAAGCCTAACTTTTGAGGATTTAAACTTTTTTACTCCTCAAAAGACATGCGCTATTAAGGAGGTTTTGTCATGCCATCAAGAACAGACAAAAAACTGCAGAAAACTAAGAAAAAATATAAAGTTAACTGGTTAAGGACCGCGATTTTTGCTGCTTTGGTTTTAATGGTAATTGCAGGCGGCATAATCTTGGGTTTTACAGTCCATGCTCTAAAAGATTTGCCGGATATTGAGGGAGTCGATTTCAACAATTATTCCGTCACTACTAAAATTATGGACAAAGACGGTAATTATGTAGAAAAGCTAAATTCAGCCGAAAACCGTATCCCTGTCACTTTTGACGAAATATCACCAAACGCTATCGCGGGTTTAGTCGCGATCGAGGATCAGCGCTTTTATGATCATAACGGTGTGGATGTGATCCGTATCGGCGGCGCGATGCTCGCCAATTTAAAAGCCGGCCGCACTGTCCAAGGAGGCAGTACCATCGATCAGCAATTAGTCGGCTTGGTCTTATTGGACCGCAGTGAAAAATCCTATACCCGCAAAATCCGCGAGGCAGCATTAGCGTTAAAATTGGACAAAATGTATTCCAAAGATGAAATTATCACCTTCTACTTAAACCGCGCTTACTTTGGCCGCGGCGCATACGGCATCGAGGCAGCGGCTAACGAATTTTTCAGCAAATCTGCCAAAGATTTGACTATCGAAGAAAGCGCCCTTTTGGTCGGCATGATTCAAAATCCGTCCAAATGGTCGCCTGTATCCTATCCGGAAAACGCCCTCTCCCGCCGTAATTTAGTCCTCTCGCAAATGGAGGATATCGGCTATCTGACCAAGGAACAGCGCAAGCAATTTCAAGCTACCGAAATAACCTTAAATTTAAATAAAAATCACACGACCAACGCCGAAGGTCAATTAGTCACAACCAATCAATCCTTTGTCGATACCGTTATCGAGGAGGCTTTGACCGCGTTAGGCATAGAGGATAATGATTCCGAGCTTTATACCGGAGGATATGTTATCTACACTACTTTGGATCCTAATTTGCAAAGCTATATGTACAGCTATTACGATAATGATGCCAATTTCCCACGCAGTGAGTACGGAGATCTGCTCCAGTCCTCGGCAGTAGTGATCGAGCCCTCGAGCGGTGCTATCCGCGGCTTGATCGGCGGCCGTCATGTGAGCGGCGAGCGTCAGTTAAACCGTGTCACGCAAATTACCCGTCAGACCGGCTCCTCAATCAAGCCCGTTGCCGTATACGCCCCTGCTTTTGAGGCAGGCTACTCTCCGGGATCGGTCATGGATGACTACCCGGTGAATTATAACGGCCATGTATTCAATAACTTCACCCGCGCCTGCAAAGGATTAATGACCTATCGTGAGGCGATCAAAGGTTCTGTCAACACCGTTGCCGTCAAAGTCATGGAGCAAATCGGCGTGGACACTTGCTATAAATTTGTCGAAAATTTAGGTGTCACCACCTTAGTGCCAAGCGGCGCGGCTAACGATAAAAACTTATCCTTGGCTTTAGGCGGCTTGACCAAAGGCATGAGTCCTTTGGAATTGGCAGGAGCTTACTCGGCTTGCGCCAATGACGGCGTTTATATCAAGCCCTACACTATTACCAAAATTGAAAATATGAACGGTGTCGTTTTATATGAGCACAAACAGGAAATGCACGTCGCCATGAAAGAATCGACCGCCTATATGGTCAATAGCAGCTTGGTCAGCGTTTGCGGCGAGTCCGGCGGTACCGGCTCCCGCGCCAAATTATCCGGTCGACCGACCGCCGGTAAAACCGGTACGACCACCGACCGCAAAGATTACTGGTTCGCCGGCTACACACCGCAGTACGCTTGCGTCGTGTGGATGGGCTACGATCAGCCGAAACAGATTAACTCCATTAAAAGCGCCGGCGGCAGCTGCGGCCCTGTCTTTAAGGCAATTATGGAGTATGCACATCAAGGTTTAGCCGTGAAAGATTTCAACAAGCCGAGCGACGTCGTTTCGGTCACAATCGATACCAAATCAGGGCTTTTGCCGAGCGAATTAACCCCTGCTGAATATCAGCGCAGCGAATTATTCACCACCTCGACTGTGCCGAAAGAAACTTCTAAAGTTTGGGTCAGCCGCAATGTCTGCGCCGAATCAGGAGGTTTATACACCGAGTATTGCCCCGGTGAGCCTGTAAGCAAGGTATTCCTCCAAAGAGAAGTCCCCTGGCAGAATAACATCGCCCAGGGTGTCTCCGCTCCCGCTGACAGCGCTTTAGAAGTTCCCGAGCCTTGTACGATTCATAACAGCAGCCATTCCTCAAGTAAAACTTTGACATTACACGCTACCTTAAACGGTAATAATGTCGAATTAAGCTGGAACAGCTTAGGCGACAATGTCTTTTATGAATTGCACCGCGGCACTTCTTCAGGCTTTAATGCCTCCTCGGCTAATCTCCTGACGCAAACCGACGGATACGCTTATACCGACAGCATTGACGGCTCGCAGGTTTACTATTATTACGTCGTAGCCTACAGCAAGGCAACCAATGCGCCGATCAGCGCCTCCAATGAGCTTTCGATTGCCGGCTCAAGCTATAGCGGTCCTGCCACTCCTGTAAACGGCAATACCTCTACTCCGTCCAAACCCAGCGGTGGAAATCAACAAACTTCTACAGGCTCGCTTAATTTAAGTCTCTCTTCCTCCGCTGGCAGCGTTACCTTGCAGTGGAGCGCTCCCGGAGCGGATAATTATCAATACTTCATCTTCCGCGGAGAGACGGCGAATTTTACCGCTAATAACTCCAGCCAGATTGCCAAAGACACTGTCATTACTTCAACCTCCTACACTGATACTTCGGTTTCCAGTGGTCACACCTATTACTATAAGGTTTTAGCCTCCGACCGTAATGATACAAGTAAAAATCCGATCAGTGCCTCCGGCTCTGTGCAAGTAAACTAACAGACAAAAAAACAGCTCATTTTTAAAATGAGCTGTTTTTTATGCTTATTTAGTAGTGATGCGTTTGGCGCATTTTTGCGCATTTTTCATGATTAAGGGCAGATCCAGAGTCAGTAGCTCGCGATTTTCCATCAAAAGTTTCCCGTTTACGATCGTGTGCGTCACGTCTGTACTTTTCGCCGAATAAACCAAATCGGCGATGGAGTTATTCCACGGGCAGAAATGCGGCGCGATAAGATCGACTAAAATTAAATCGGCTTTCTTCCCTACTTCCAAGGTGCCGATTTCCTTATCCCAACCAAGCGCCCGCGCGCTGCCTATAGTCGCCATTTGTAAAGCTTCAAACGCTTTCACCGACGTCGGCTCCATCGTAGCCAGCTTGCTTAAATAAGCTGCAGTCGACATTTCCTTAAACATATCTAAACTATTGTTGCTCGAGGCACCGTCCGTGCCCAAGCCCACGTTTAAGCCCATTTTCAGCATTTTCGCCACCGGTGCGGCACCGGAGGAAAGCTTCATATTGCTCACCGCATTATGCACGACGCTTACCCTGCGCTCGGCTAAATATGCGATTTCCTCATCATTCAGCCATACCCCATGCGCGGCTAAGCACGGTCCGTCAAAGATACCAACCTTAGCCAAATACTCTACAGGCGAAAGATTGTAATTTTCTCTGATTTGCCGCAGCTCGTCCTTGGTTTCCGATAAATGCACATGGATGCCACTATGGTGATCCCAAGCGGCTTGTGCCAATTTTTCTAAATAAGCACTCGAGCAGGTGTACGGTGCGTGCGGTCCGAACCAAACTTTGATGCGCCCATCGGCGCTATTATTATATTCCTCATAAAGTGCGATATTTTCGGCAATTTTCTGCTCGTTTGGATCAGAAACACCGACGCAGCCGCGGGCTAAATTGGCGCGGATGCCACTTTCAGTCACAGCCTGCGCGACTTTCTCCATAAAAGGACCGTACATATCAGCAAATGTTGTCGTACCGCCTCGAATCATTTCGGCGATTGCCAACATCGTCCCCCAGTAAATATCCTCGGCACCCATTTTATCCTCAGCCGGCCAAATCTCGTCATTAAGCCAGCTCATCAGCTCCAAATCATCGGCATAGCTGCGCAATAGCGTCATCGCCGCGTGCGTATGAGCATTAATCAACCCCGGCATCGCTAAATGCCCCTCGGCATTGATAATTTTTTCCTCTCCGCTAATAAGCGCAGGATCCACCACGCCTATCGCCGCAATTTTATCGCCTGCGATCAAAATATCGCCGCAAATGATTTCCTCCGCAGTCATCGGCAAAACCTGTGCATTTTTGATTAAAATACTCACTCTGCCGCCTCCTCTGCCTGCTCCATAAAGAGCGCATGGGCAAAGCTTTGCGGATCAAAAACTTGCAGATTATCCACCTGCTCGCCTATGCCGATAAATTTCACCGGCAGATCATACTGCGATTTTATGCCTAATACCACGCCGCCTTTGGCTGTACCGTCCAGCTTGGTCAAAACTACGCCCGTAATTCCCGTAGCTTCGCCGAAAGTTTTCGCCTGCGACAAAGCGTTTTGTCCGGTAGTCGCGTCTAAAACCAGCAATACTTCTTTCAAAGCACCGTTGGCTTCGCGGTCGATGACTTTGCGGATTTTGCTTAATTCGTTCATCAAATTAGCCTTATTCTGCAGTCGTCCCGCCGTATCAATAATCAACACTTCTGCTTTGCGGTTTTTCGCCGCAGCGATCGCATCAAAAACGACTGCCGCCGGGTCGGCGCCCTCTTGATGAGCGATGACATCTACGCCGACGCGCTCGCCCCAGATTTTTAATTGGTCGCTCGCCGCCGCTCTAAATGTATCGGCTGCGCCTAAAATTACCTTGTAATCGTCTTTTTTCAGCAAATTGGCGATTTTGCCGATATTGGTCGTTTTGCCGACGCCGTTTACACCGACTACCAAGATAATATTTAACTCACCGCGCACTAAATTAAGCGGCTCAGGCTCACTGCCCAACAAATCGGCAATTTCTTCAGCTAATGCCTCTTTTAAATCTGCCGCATATTTAATTTTATCGGCTTTCGCGCGATTGCGCAAGCGTTCGGTGATTTCCAATGCCGTTTCTACACCGACATCGCCGGCGATCAAGGCCTCCTCTAATTCCTCGTACAAATCGTCGTCAATTTCCTTACCGCCAAAAATGCCGAACACCTTGCTGACGAAGCCCTGGCGGGTTTTCTCCATACCTAAATTCAGCTGTTCCTCCTGCACGGTTTCCTCTTTTTTCCCGCGAAATCTCGAAAAAAATCCCATTACTCTCTCTCCTTACAAATTTTTATGCGTAATCCTCTAAACGTACCGAGACCAGCTTGGACACGCCGTCATTTTCCATTGATACGCCGTAAAGCACGTCGGCAGCCTCCATAGTGCCTTTGCGGTGTGAAATGACGATAAACTGGCTCTTTTTCGTATATTCTTTGATAAATTTGGCGAACCTCTCAACATTAACCTCGTCTAAAGCCGCCTCGATTTCATCCAGCACGCAAAACGGACTGGGACGGACATTTAACAGCGCAAACAAAAGCGCAATGGCCGTCATCGCACGCTCGCCGCCGGATAAAAGCGATAAATTCTGCTCTTTTTTCCCCGGCGGGCGCACCATGATTTCTACGCCTGTTTTTAAATAATCATTAGGATTGGATAATTGCAAGCGTGCCTCGCCGCCGCCAAACATCGTCGCGAATACTTCGCTGAATATCTGATTAACCACGACATACGTCTCGCGGAATTTTTTCGCCATGATTTGCTCCATATCCTTGATGACTTTATCCAGCGAAGCCTTCGCCTCAGTCAGATCTGCCAGCTGTCCCTCCAAGAACTCCAAACGATTTTTAACCTCATCATACTCCTCGATCGCCGCAAAATTAATATTACCAAGGGCGTTGATCTTGCTTTTGAGCTTAGCTGCATCCTTGCGCGCTTGCGCTTCGTCAGTAATCTCGATTTTGCTTAAAAGCCCTTCTTCGTAGGTGCACTCATAATTCTGCGCTAAATTGCGCTCCAATACTTCCAAGCGATTCTTATATTTGTTCAATTCCAGCTCGGTTTGAAATTTTTTCTCCTGCCAATTTTGCACGAGCTTTTGTTTTTCGCGTAAAATTTCTTCATTTTTCTCGATAATTAAGCGTAAATCCTCGCGCGAAGCACGCAAAATTTCTATTTTTTGCTTGGAAGAAAAAAATTCTTGCTTTAATTGAGCGCTTTTTTCCGCATTGATTGCTAAATCGGCGCTTGTTTGCGCTATAAGCTGCTCTTTTTCCTCTTTTTCGGCAATTTTTTCATTAATCTGCGTCTCATAGCTCGCTAACTGCTGCTCGCTTGCACTTTTTTGCTCGCTTATCGCCTGCAAGCGCTCTTTGAGCTGGGTGGTCAATATTTCTTGGTCGTGGCGCTTTTGCTGACACGCTGCCAATTCCTTTTCCAAACGCTCTATTTCTTCCTTGCGGGAGTTTTCCTGCGTTTGCCTTTGCGCCAACCGTTTGACGAGCAAGTCTAACTCTATCTCAATCGCTGCAATTTCCGTCTTACTTTGCGAAAGGATATTTTGAGCCTCTGCCTGCTCAAATTTTTCCAGCGAAATATCCGCTTTCAAGCGCTCCTGCTCTTTTTTCAGCTGTGCCAAAGCATTTACAGCTAAAAGCTCGTCTTTGGCATACTGCTCTTTTTGCGCGGTCATTGCAACTTGATTTTGACGCAAACTTTCCAAATCCGCCGCTAAAGTTTTGTTCTTTTGCTCAGCAGCAATCAAATCAAGCTTTAATTTCGCGCTTTCCTCTTTTAATTCCTCGATCTGCCGCAAGCGCAGCAAGATGCCTCCCTTTTGGCTCGAGGTACTGCCACCGGTCATCGCACCGCCGGGGGTGATAATTTCGCCCTCCAGCGTCACCATGCGCAGA
>QAKL01000001.1 GCA_003343815.1 Clostridiales bacterium | reverse complement strand
AATATAGCGTTTTCTGGTTTCCATTTCCAAGCCGTCAAGCATCTGCTCGTCGGAGGAAGAGCCCAAGGTAACTACGGATAAAATCTGGGTTTGCCCACGGGTAAACAAAGCACTGCCGTGAGTACGCTTTAAAATGTCGACCTCGCAGGAAAGCGGGCGGACTTCGTTCATCGCACGACCGTCCGGGCGAATCTTGTCAATGGTGATCAAACGGCGGACGATATTTTTCTTTAATTTATCGAAAGCGTCGGAGACGTCTTTGCCCTGTTCGGGGAAGATTTCCGCGAAATGCTCCAAAGTAGCGGCTTTCACGGCATCGCTGGCCTCATCGCGGGTGTGTTTGTCTTTGATGCGGACAGCGTCAAGCAAATCATCATGCGCAAATTCTTCGACAGCGGTAACGATTTCTTCGGGAATATTAATCAGAGTCGGCATGATTTTTTCTTTCGCCAGCTCCATAGTTAAAGCCTCGGCGCGGAAATCCTCAATAAATTTAACTATTTCTTTGATGACCTCGTGGCCTTCCATGATAGCGTCCAAAATAACCATTTCCGGTACTTCTTTTGCGCCTGCCTCAACCATCATGACAGCATCGGCAGTGCCGGCGACAATCAGGTGCAGCTCGCTTTGCTTATCCTGCTCAGCAGTCGGATTAACGATAAATTGTCCGTCAATCAAGCCCATCTGCACGGCGCCGATCGGTCCCAAAAACGGAATCGAGGAAATATGCAAAGCAGCAGAAGCGCCGATCATGGCTAAGATATTTGGCTGGTTATCCTTATCTAAAGAAAGGACAGTTGCGACGACATGAACGTCGTTGCGGTAGCCTTTGGGGAATAAAGGGCGAATCGGGCGGTCAATCAAGCGGCTGGCCAAAATGGCATTGTCCGTCGCTCTGCCCTCACGTCTGGTGAAACCTCCGGGGATTTTACCGGCAGCATACATTTTCTCTTCATAATCTACTGTGAGCGGGAAGAAATCCACGCCCTCGCGCGGTTCTTTGGTAGACGTCGCGGCGACCAAGACATTGGTATCGCCATAGGTACAAAATACTGCACCGCCGGCTTGCTTCGCCATGCGTCCTGTCTCCAATGTCAGCGTTCTGCCGCCGACAGTCATCGACTTTTTCAAAATTGGCATCTGTTTTACCTCCATTTTACGCAAGGTAATTAACAACTCACGGCCGACAAAGCCTGTCGGCTCTGACTTATTAATTACCTTCCGACAATTATTTTATATCTTTTTAATTGTATCATATCTCAAAAAATTTACAAGTTATTTTCGGAAAAAAATCATATTTTTCGTGTAAAATATTTGCGATTAAAAAAGCAAAATGCCTCAAAGCATAATACTTTGAGGCATATTTTTAGCGACGAATGCCAAGTTTTGCTCTGATTGCATGATATCTGTCCAAATCATTTTCAATCAAATAATCCAAAAGCGCACGTCTCTGACCTACCATTTTTAACAAACCACGACGAGAGTGGTGGTCTTTTTTATGAGTTTTCAAATGCTCATTCAAGTAGTTGATTTTGTAGGTCAAAATAGCGATCTGTACCTCCGGCGAGCCGGTATCGGTCTCGTGAATGCGGTAGGTCTCGATCAACTGCTGTTTGGTAGCTTGATCTAAAGCCATCGTAAAACACCTCCTAATAAATCTTAAAATACTCCTGTGCCTAAGAAGCCGCCGGAGAAAGCAAACCTCTGAGCCACGGACTTATATAGTATACCCGAAAACTCTTGCTTTGGCAAGAGTTTTTCAATATTTTTTCGAACTTTTTTACTTATTTTTGCAAAATTTTCAGCCGAGCATCGCGCGCGTGGAGCTCATATTGCGCTCGATTTCCGCTTTTAGTTCGTCAAGCGAATTAAACCGCGTCTCACCGCGCAAATAGCTGTAAAACTCGACGCGCAAAATTTCGCCGTAAATATCTTCATTGAAATCCAAAAGATGCACCTCGACGGTGGTATCGTTGCCGTTATGCACAGTCGGACGCTTACCGATATTTAAAACGCCCAAAAATACCCTCTCGCCCAAGTAGGCTTTCGCCGCATAAACACCGCGTTTAGGGAGCAGTATTTTCGTCTCGGCGGCAATATTAGCGGTAGGAATGCCGATCGTGCGCCCTACCTGACGCCCCTTTACGACCTCTCCAGCCAAATCATAGGCGCGTCCGAGCAGCCGATTGGCTTTTTCAATCTCTCCTGCGCGCAAAAGCGTGCGGATCACACTGCTGCTCACAATCTCGCCGTCTACTTCGTACTGCGGCACGATATGCACGGTTATGTCCTTGTCTGCCAACCACGTTTTCAATTCGTGAGCCTTGCCCGCGCCTCTGTAGCCAAAGGTATAGTTAAATCCCACGACTACCTCTGCCGCGTTCAGCTCACTTGCCAAAATGCGAAAAGCAAAATCCACAGGCGTCACTTTAGCTATTGCCTCATCAAAAGGCACGCTCAACACTTCATCGACGCCAAAGGCGGCAAATATCGCGCACTTTTCCTCCTGCGAGGCTAAATAGGCAAAGTTTTTGTCAAATATTTCCTGTGCCTGTGGAAAAAAAGTAAAGACCGTAAGCGGCAGATTTTTGCTTGCGGCTATAGCGCACGCTTTTTTCAGTAATTCGCGGTGTCCCAGATGAATGCCGTCAAAATTGCCCAAAACCACGACGCGTTTTTTTTGCGGCAATTGCTCGATATGATCATAAAGCTGCATCATTTTCACCAACTTTAAATACTTTATGCGGTTGAAACTGTTCTTCACGCCAATATCCTACCGCCAATAAATGCCCGTTTTCGTCCACCGCCGCGGCTAATGTCCCCTCGATCAAACTTTGTCCGAAATCTATCTTTTGCGCCAGACCGTTTTGCAAACGCCTTTTTTTCGTCTCATCGCTTACCGTCGCCACCGGCATATCGGCTAATGCCACTTCCATTGGCAGCAAATATTCCTCGGGATTGGTGCTCGCTTCCAAAGCATCTAAACGCACGGCGTCCTCCACGCGGAAAGCGCCGCTTTGATTGCGCATCAGATAGCACATATGCCCGAGTGAACCGCATTTTTTGGCAATATCGGTGCAGAGAGTGCGGATATAGGTACCTTTGCCGCAGCGGACGTTTAAAAGTGCCGCCGTATCACTATACATCAGCACCTCGATCGCATAAATCATGATTTTGCGCGGCATACGCTCGATTTCCACTCCGGCGCGCGCCAGCTTGTACAAAGGCTGCCCGTCCTTTTTCACCGCCGAGTACATCGGCGGGATCTGCTCGATTTCGCCGACAAAACTTTGGCAGACTTCCACAAATTCCTCGCGAGTCAGCGTAGGCAGAGGCGCACGCGCGATAATTTCGCCGGTATTATCCTCTGTATCGGTGCTGATACCGAATTTCATCATCACGCGGTACTCTTTTTCTTTATCTGTCAAATATTCTGCTAAACGGGTAGCCTGCCCGATACATATCGGTAAAACCCCCAGCGCCTCAGGATCCAAAGTGCCTGTATGACCGACTTTTTTCGTATGGTACACCCGACGCAGACGATTGACTGCATCATGCGAAGTAATGCCTGGTGGCTTCATCACATTTACGATTCCATCTTTCATCTTTTCTCTCCCAAACTTTGCTCCGCGCACGCGAGCACTGCTTCCGTCGCTTTGATTAACGGCTCATTTATCGTAGCCCCCGCCGCGCGCACATGACCGCCGCCGCCGAAATTTTGCGCCAGTTCGTTGACATTAACCCATTCCTTGCTGCGGAAGCTGATTTTGACGCCGTCAGCGCGCTCGCGCAGCAATATCGCGATCTCCACACCCTCGATATTTTTCAAAATATCGACCAAACCGTCGATATCGTTGCTCTCGGCTTGAGTTTCTGCCAAAATATCCGCATTCAAAGCGCACCACGCGATTTTACCCGCGCAGGCAAAATTCAGATGTGCAAATAAATATTTCTGCAAAGTAAGCTTAGCTTTGGAAACGCTTTCGTAAATATTCATCCGCACCAAATCCGTGCGCGCCCCTTTTTCCAAAAGCTCTGCCGCAATCCGGTGCGTTTCTGCCGTCACTGCGTCAAATCGAAACGAGCCGCTGTCGGTGGATAAGCCTAAATATAAAGCCGTCGCCGTTTCGGCATCAATTTCCGCACCCATCGCGCTCAGTATGCGGTAAACGTTTTCGCAATTGGCGATTGACTCAGACTCGACATAGTTATACTTACCGAAATATTCATTGCCTACATGGTGATCGATCTCGACTACGATTTTGCCCGCCAGGCTTTCAGGATATTTATCGAGCTCAGCGCGTTTTAAATTAGCGCAGTCGGCGACAATAATTACCGGTGCTAATTCCTCCGTACCGCTAAAAAGCTTGGTTTCCTTTGCTTTCGGCAAAAAATAGTAGGCTTTGGGGATTGGGCTGACATTATAAATATCAGCCTTTACCCCCAAGCTTGCCAAGCCTTTTGCCAAGGCGCAGGAGGAGCCGATCGCGTCCCCGTCGGGATTAACGTGGGAAAAAATACTCACGCGCGTGCAAGTCTTTAAAAACTCTGCCGTAGCTTTCAAGTCACTGTTCATGGCTTTCTTCCTCAAAGCTTTCGGGAGCGTCGTTTTTGATTTCTTGCAAAATCGCCTCGATCTTCGCTCCGTACTGCAAAGACTCATCAGCGACAAAGCTTAATTCCGGCACAGTGCGGGTTTTGAAACGCTTGCTCAACTCCTTGCGGATAAAGCCTTTCGAGTCGTTTAACCCCTTTAACGCCTCACTCTGTGCCCACGCCGAGCCGTATTTGGTCACATAAACCTTGGCATAGCTCAAATCATTGCTCACCTGCACCTCGGTCACGCTGACTAATCCGTCGACGCGGGGATCTTTCAAATGGTTTTGGATAATCTCCATTATTTCTTTTTTCAATTCTTCAGCCATACGGCCGGTACGAATTTTCATCATCTCACCTCTTACAGCTCACGCTTGATTTCCTCAAAGGTGTATGCCTCCAAGACGTCGCCCTCTTTAATATCGTTAAATTTATCGATGCCAACGCCGCACTCGAAACCGGAAGCTACTTCCTTGACGTCGTCTTTGAAACGTCTCAAAGAAGCGATCTCTCCGTCCAAGATAACCACGCCGTCGCGCACCAAGCGGATTTTCGCATTACGGGTAATTTTGCCCTCGGTGACATAGCAGCCGGCTACGGCGCCGACTTTCGGCACTTTAAAGACGCTGCGGACTTCTGCCTGACCGAGCTCGACTTCCTTGATCTCCGGAGCGAGCATACCGCTTAAGGCAGCCTTGACATCCTCGATAGCATCGTAAATGACGCGGTAAGTTTTAATTTCTACATTTTCTTTTTCGCTTAATTTTTTCGCATTAGCATCCGGCCGAACGTTAAACCCGATGATAATAGCGTTACTTGCTGCCGCTAACATGACGTCGGCTTCTTTGATACCGCCGACTGCGGTGCGAATAATGCTCACGCGCACCTCATCGTTGCTCAATTTCTCCAACGACTGGCGGATAGCCTCGATAGAACCCTGGACATCGGCTTTCAAGATAATGTTCAAATCTTTGATTTCGCCGTCTTTGATCTGGGCAAAAATATCCTCCAAGGAAACTTTCATATTGCGGGCGATTTCCTGCTGATGTTTGTCTTTTTGACGCTTCTCGGCAACTTGTTTCGCCAATTTTTCATTGTCAACAGCGATGAAATCATCGCCTGCCTCAGGAACTTCCGATAAACCTAAAATCTCGACCGGCATACTCGGGACAGCCGCCTTGACGGCTTTGCCTTTATAGTCAAACATCGCTCTGATACGGCCTTGAGTCGTACCGACAATCAGAAAATCTCCGATATGGAGCGTACCCGTCTGCACCAGCAAGGTCGCTACAGGTCCGCGACCGCGATCCAGCTTGCTCTCAACAACTTTACCTTTAGCGTTGCGTTTCGGGTTCGCCTTTAATTCCTGCACCTCGGCTACCAAAAGGATCATTTCCAGTAAATCATTAATACCTGCACCACTTTTAGCCGAGACGGGTACCATGATATCCTCGCCGCCCCAATCCTCGGCGATCAAGCCGTAATTGGTCAGCTCTTGTTTAATTCTCTCCGGATCGGCACCGGGTTTATCTATTTTATTGATCGCGACAATGATCGGCACGCCCGCAGCTTTAGCATGGTCGATAGCCTCGATAGTCTGCGGCATGACACCGTCGTCGGCCGCTACGACCAAGATCGCAATATCGGTAATTTGCGCCCCTCTGGCACGCATCGCAGTGAACGCTTCGTGTCCCGGAGTGTCTAAGAAAGTAATCTTTTGTCCATCGATTTCGACCTGATAAGCACCGATATGCTGAGTGATGCCGCCTGCCTCGGAGGCAGTGACATTTGCCGAGCGGATTTTGTCCAAAAGAGAGGTCTTGCCGTGGTCGACGTGTCCCATAATGGTTACTACCGGCGGACGTGTTTCCAAATCAGCCGGATCATCGGGCTCATCCACCAAAAGCTCTTCCTCTTTGGTAACTTTGATCTCGACAGTCGCGCCGAATTCCTCGGCGATAATCGTCGCCGTATCGACATCCAACTCTTGATTGATCGTCGCCATAACGCCCATGCTCATCAATTTCATGATGACCTCGGCAGATTTTTTACCTAATTGATACGCCAAATCCTGCACGGTAATGGTTTCCTCAATTACGACATGATGTTTGACCTCGGCGAATTCTTTCACCGGAGCGGAAGCGACGGCTTTCTTGTTCTTTTTATTTTTACCGGAGCGCTCTTTATAGTTTTGCTCGTTTTTCTTATTTTTATTGCTGCGTTTTTCCTCAAAATCGTCCTCAGAACGGCTCTTACCGCCTTTGGCAGGTTTTTCGTTACGCACTTTCGCGCCGTTTTGGGTGCTTTTTGCCCATTGCGCCTCGCTTTGCTGCGCTTTTTGCAAATTCTCGACGACTTCTTTCAATTCACCAGAATCCTGATTGCGCAAAATCTCCGCCTGCAATGCTCCTGCGGTCAGCTCGTCAGCCGCGCTGTATGCCGGTCTCTGCTCGCGGCGCTCGCGGTTATAATTATTATCGCGCGGCGGGCGGTTGCCGTCACGCTGCGGGCGCTGTCCGTCACGAGGCGGACGGTTGGGATCGCGAGGCGGGCGGTTGCCGTCGCGGTATGGACGCTCACCGTCACGCACCGGACGATTCGGATCGCGCGGCGGGCGGTTGCCGTCGCGGTATGGACGCTCACCGTCACGCGCCGGACGATTCGGATCGCGCGGCGGGCGGTTGCCGTCGCGGTATGAACGCTCGCCGTCTCTGGGTTGACGATTGGGATCGCGCGGCGGGCGGTTACCGTCGCGGTATGGGCGCTCACCGTCACGAGGCTGACGACTCTGATCACGCGGAGGACGATTAGCATCTCTGGGCAGACGATTTTCCGTGCGCAACTGCTCTGCAGGCTTTGCTGCTTGGACAGGCGCAGTTTCTTGTTTAGCTTGTGTAGTGTTTTCTTTTATCTGTTCATTTGGCATAGTCGTTTTTGTTATCTCACTTTTCTTTTGTTCAATATTTTTGGCACTTACCGCAGGATTGTTCGCCGAAAAGTATTTTTTCACTTTCTCGGCGACGTCGCTGGTGACGCTGCTCATGTGATTTTTGTACGGCACCTGCATTTCGTCCAATTTATTTAACAATACTTTATTATCGACATTTAACTCTTTGGCTAATTCATATATTCTCGTTTTTTCCATTCATTTACCTCCGTTAGAAATTTATTCTATCCGAGCTAAAATGGCCTCCTTCATCTGGCGGTCATTGACTGCCACGATGGCACGCGCCGAAAGCCCCATCGCTGCTCCGTTTTGTTCCTGTGTTCCGGCGCTCACGATCTTAACGCCGTTTTCTTTGGCTGCTCTCTGCCAATGCTCTAAGCGTTTCGGATTTATATCCTCCGCCGCGATCAAAAGCTCGGCTTGCTTTTTCTTTAAAGCCGCCTCGACATTGCTCTCTCCGGCCACAGCCTTTCTGGCTTTCGCGGCGAAACCCAGCATCGTGAAGAAACCTTTTTCATCTTTCATGAAAGCTGCTCCCGTAATTTATTGTAAACTTCTTCGCTTATTTCCGTTTCTAAGCTTTTTTCCAAACGTTTTGATTTAATGACTGCCTCCAAACAGGCTTTGTCGGGGCAGATATACGCCCCGCGGCCGTTTTTCTTACCGGTGGTGTCAATCGAAATATCGCCCTCAGGCGAGCGGACAATGCGGATCAGCTCTTTTTTGTTTTTCCGCTCCTGACAGCCCAAACACATCCTCTGCGGAATTTTTTTTACCATAGCTTGCCTCCTTATCTGTCCTCTTCCTCTCCATACTCCTCGTCCGGCTCTGCTTCGTCGTATTCGTCATCGTAATCGTCGTTATATTCGCCGTAGTCTTCGCCCGAGTATTCCTCATCGTAATCATCATACTCTTCGTCATAGCCGTACTCGTCGTCATAATCATAGCCGCTATCATAGTTTTCGCCGTAAGTATAATTATCATACTCGTCATCATACTCATCAGTATGACCGTACTCGATGCCGGCAGCCTGCGCCTGACTTTCGCTTTTAATGTCGATTTTCCAGCCGGTTAATTTCGCGGCTAAACGGGCGTTTTGCCCCTCTTTGCCGATAGCCAGACTTAACTGGTAATCAGGTACGATGACGCGGGCTTTTTTCTCATTTTCAAAAACAGCGACATCCACTACTTTGGACGGGCTTAAGGCGCTGGCGATGTAATCCTCGGGATTTTTGCTCCACTCGACGATATCGATTTTTTCGCCGCGGAGCTCGTTGACAATCGCTTGCACGCGCGTGCCTTTCGGTCCTACGCAAGCACCGACGCAGTCGACGTCGCTGTTTGCCGAGTAAACGGCAATTTTGCTGCGGGCTCCCGCTTCACGCGCCACAGATTTGATTTCTACGGTACCGTCTTGGATCTCAGGCACCTCTAACTCAAACAAGCGCTTCAATAATCCGGGGTGCGTGCGGCTGACCATGATTTGCGGCCCTTTGGAGGATTTTTTGACCTCGACGATGTAGGTGCGAATACGGTCAAATACTTTGTACTCCTCGCCGGCTATTTGCTCGGCAGGGGTCAAAACAGCCTCGATTTTACCTAAATCAATATAGTAATTTTTGTTTTCGATACGCTGGATAGTACCGGTGACGATGTCGCCCTCTTTATTCGAAAACTCGTTATAAATCAGTCCTCTCTCTGCCTCGCGGATACGCTGAACGACAACTTGTTTCGCAGTTTGCGCCGCGATACGACCGAAATCGCGCGGAGTCATCTCCACATCGACGATATCGCCGTAATTAGCCGCCGGGAAAATCTTTCGCGCCTCATCTAAAGTAATTTCGGTATATTTATTAAATACCTCCTCGACTACCTCTTTGCGGGCATAAACCTTGAACTCGCCGGTAGCGCGGTCGATCTGCACCTTGACATTTTGCAAAGAACCGAAATTCTTCTTATACGCCGAGACCAATCCGGCCTCGATCGCCTCGATAATCACCTCGGAATCAATGCCTTTTTCTTTGCTCAAATCATTCAGTGCTTCCAAAAACTCCAAATTCACTTATCTTACCTCCTAAATTCGCCTAAATTAAAATTCCCAATAAAGGTTGGCTTTGCTGATATTTTTTAAATCGATACTGTAAGTTTCCTTGTCTGTTTCCAAGCCTATTTTTCCGTCCTCACAGCCTAAAAGCGTGCCGATCAGCTGCTTTTGCGAATCGATCGCCTCAAATAAGCTCACTTTAATCTTTTCGCCGCTAAAACGTACGAAATCCTTTTCCTTTTTGAGCGGCCGCTCGATCCCCGGCGATGATACCTCCAATCGGTAGGCTTGAGAAATCGGATCGTTTTCGTCCAAAATCTCGCTCAAGCGGCGACTGAATACTTCACAGAAATCCAGATCCACGCCTCCCTCGCGATCGACAAAAACGCGCAAAAACCACTCGCTGCCTTCTTTGACAAACTCCACATCCGCGATCTCACATGAAAGCTCCGCGGCTAAATTTTCGGCAATCTTTTCGACCGCCTCCTCTGCTTTGCTCATTTTTACCACCTCTTTTATGTAATTTATCCCTAACAAACAGCAAAGAGTGGGAAGATCCCACTCTTTGCAACAATACATCTCATACTACTTTCACTATAGCATACTTCCAAAAAAATAGCAAGCTTTTTGCCAAAATTTTTTAATAATTGTTTTGGACGTACTCAGCCAAAGCCCCGACGGTTTTAATTTTTTCCGCGTCCTCATCGGGAATTTCCATATGGAACTCAGACTCTAACGCCATAATCACCTCTACTACATCCAATGAGTCGGCATTCAAATCCTCTAAAGTAGTCTCTGCGGTAATATCATCAGTAGAGATCCCCAGCTGCTCAGCGACGATCGCCACTACTTTTTCATAAATATCCATCTCTCATCCACCTCCCTTATCCAATTTTATAGATTAAAACTATTATGCCTGAGGCATTAAATCAGTGATTTTTTGAACAAATCCGCTTTCTGCGCCTACCATCGCGGCTTTAATGCCGTTTGAAACGGCTTTAGCGTTCGAGCTGCCGTGGCAGACGATGCTCACGCCGTTTACCCCTAAAAGCGGTGCGCCGCCGTAGTCGGAATAATCCATGCGCTTCTTCAAATTAGCCAAAGCAGGTTTGGCTAAAACCGCTCCCATTTTCGTGCGCGCAGTAGACATCAATTCTTCTTTTAGCATGGTGACGATACCTTTGCCCATGCCCTCCATGGTTTTTAAAATGACATTGCCGGTAAAACCGTCGCAGACCATCACATCGCAAATCCCTGCGGTGATGTCGCGTCCCTCGATATTGCCGTAAAAATTAATCCCCGGCGCAATTTTTAGTTCCTGATAAGCGGCTTGAGTCAACTCTGTACCTTTAGTTTCTTCGGCGCCGTTATTGATTAATCCTACTTTAGGCGAAGCGATATTTTGCATACATTCCATATATACGCTGCCCATCTGCGCAAACTGGACTAAATTTGTCACATCGACATTAGTATTGGCTCCGGCATCGACCAAAAGCTTGCCTCCCTGTAATGTCGGCACAAAACTGGCGATCGCCGGACGTTTCACGCCTTTGATCCTGCCTAAACCAAACATCGCTGCGGCGAGCTGCGCACCGGTGCTGCCGGCAGAAACGACCGCATCGGCTTTTCCCTCTTTCACCAAGGCTGTCGCCACGGTGATCGAGGCATCTTTTTTGCGGCGATAGGCTTGCGCCGGGTGCTCATCCATCTCTATAACCTCCGAAGCATGCACGATTTCTAATTTATCATGCGCGCACTCGGGGATTTTTTCTAATATATCTTTATTGCCTACCAAAAATATTTTTTCGATCTTATTGTATTGCTCGGCTGCCAAGACTGCGCCTTTAACTATTTCCAAAGGAGCGTGATCGCCGCCCATCGCGTCAAGTGCTATTTTCATTTTACGCCTCCTAAATAAATTATAGTCAGCTTTTTCCTCATTTGCTAATCTCTCAAACATCCTTTTTAAAATACCACACCTGCGAATAATATGCAACAGCTTATTTTAAACTTTTTTTATTTTTTCCGCCTTTTTTGCGCTCATTTTTTATTTTAGGCATAAAAAAAGACTATAATTCAGAAGAATCATAGTCAAAGGTTTACGACTTTCATTATTCAGCGGCCGCAACTTCTTTTTTCACTACTTCACGACCATTGTAATAACCGCAGCTGGGGCATACTCTATGCGGTAATTTCGGTTCATGGCACTGCGGGCAGCTCATAACGCCGTTGGTGCTCAATTTAGCCCAAGCAGTTCTTTTTCTTCTGCTTCTTGCTTTAGATCTTTTACTTTGTCCTACACCCATGACTTACACCTCCTCAATCACTATACAGTTTGTTTAAAATTGCAAGTCGCGGATCTATATCCTCGAATACACAATCACATTGACCTTCATTTAAATTATGACCGCAATGAGGGCATAACCCCTGACAATCCTCACGGCATAATATTTTGCTGGGCAGCTCGTCTATGATATTTTCTACCAATAAGTCGGTAAAATCAAAAATATCGCCATCATAGATGGTATATTCCGCCTCTACCTCGCCGAACTCCCAATCGCTGAAACGGCTTTGATCCGCCTGATACAACAATTTTTCGCTGAAATCTATATCCAGCTTATGCTCAACCTCACTTAGGCAGCGCGAGCACTGACCATTTAAAAGTCCGCTCACTTTCCCCTCAAGCAAAAGATAGCCGTCTTTGTTGTCCACGCTCCCGCGAATGTCCAAATTACCGACGATTTTCCACTCTGGCAATTTGACATCGTCATTTCCGATGCTGAAAGCAAATTCTTCTTTGCTTCCGACATTATTGCGGACTTTGGCAATGTTTATTTTAGCAGACATAGAACCACTCCTATCCCTAACCTTTACTATTATATATATCCCTGCTCTGCTTGTCAAGAGTTTTTCTCATTTCCTGCGCCAACTTTGTACCCAATCCGCCGCGATTTCTTTTTTATTATTATTTATAGCTGCCATTTGCTTGCCCGAAGTTTTATTTTATGCTATAATAACTTATCTTTTTTGTGAGGTCAAGCTATGAACATTGTAGGTATCGTTTGTGAATATAATCCCTTTCATCTGGGGCATCTTTATCAGCTCGCCCACACACGCGCAGAGCTTAATGCCGACGCCATCGTAGCGATCATGAGCGGCAATTTCACCCAGCGCGGCGAGTGCGCCGTCATCGATAAATATTACCGCACACAAATGGCGCTCGCCGCAGGTATCGATGTCGTTTTGGAGTTGCCCGCCGTTTACGCTACCGCCGCAAGCGGCTATTTCGCCACAGGCGCA
>QAKL01000139.1 GCA_003343815.1 Clostridiales bacterium | reverse complement strand
CCTGATGGTGGATTCCCATTTCGATTTCGAGCTTTTTCAGCGATTTTTTATTTCCCGACGAGGCAAAATCATAAATATCCGTATAGGAAATGTTATACGCCTCGCCAAAGAAACAATTCGGCTCGTTATTGATGATTTTCTGCGACAGGCGATAGAGCTGTTCATTACTATAGCCCATTAAGCGCGCATAAAGCATATGGTTGTCGTATCGACGGCAGTTAAAGCCCACCAAACGAAATTTTAGCAATCCCTCGATGTCTTGCGGTGTCGGGTTGATCATCCGCACGACGGGTTTACCCTCGCCTTCGATTTTCCAGTTCACCAAAAATAAATTAGGGAACACTTCCACATCATAAAATATCATTTTCGCGTCGGCATCATCGTGATTCTCCGAAATATTCTCGGACTTAAAGTGCATTTTATTCACCAGCTTGATACAGTAATCCGCTTGATTTGTCGAATTCGCGGCAAATGCCAGCACACCCCCTCGCATATCCGACACGTCATAATTAACACCGCTCGCATAAGCGTCCTCCAAAATCTTATAGATAAAATCAATGCTCGGCTTGGTGCCCGGATGGTATTCCTTGTTCAAATTCTTTTTAATTAAGGTGCGAATCCCTTTTTCATTAGTCGCAACTTCAAAATTCAGCACATTGTTCTCTCCTTTCAGCGGTAGTCCCGAGCTAATCATCGCTACCAGTAAATTATTACACCGGCTCAAGAGCCGTCTGAGCGAGCTTTTGCCGGTAAAAATCTTAATTTCGATATGCTCGGCATACACTCTCTCCAAGCGCGTCACATCGCCGGTGTAAATATAATGCAGATGTACGCCCTTACCGCTTTTGGAAAGCTCAGCATAAGTAGGCGGCCATTTGCTTGCGGCGGCAATATTGGCATCGAGCGATTTTTCGCCGCTTTCGTCTGTCAAATCAAAGTCGATCACGATATGATTTTCCGGCAGTTTGACATAATGCAGCTCGTGTGTGTCAATATCCGCTAATGTTGTTTTTACCTCGTCCCATTTTGCTTTGGGCGTACCTTTGCTATTGGCGTATTGCGCAAGGCAATTGGCGTAAAGCGTATCGAATATCGACTCCTGCTCCTTAAAATCGATCGTTCGTGTCATGCTCACGTTATTTACTGTGCTTTCGCCCTCAAATTTATCCGTGCGAAATCCCGAATAATAGCTCCGCAGTCTCGCGCCGTCCTCTGTACTCACCCGCTCTTTATACTCGCGAAAATAATTTTTCAGCTCTTCCTTAAACAATCGCTGGGAATACGGATACGCCACTTTCGCCTCATCGCAATAAGTTTTGTACATCTCCCATGCCGCTTTTAGGGTTGTTGCGTCCTCACGCTTAAATATAGCGAAACTATCAGTAACAAAATTATAAAAGTCGTTGGACGCTCCGAGCATCGTAATCGGAATATAATCGTCATACTTTCCCGGATCGCTCAAATATTTTTCTTTACAGTGCCACGCTATCGCCCCTAACTCAAATTCGATTTGCTTCGTTAATATGCGGTACTCTTCCGGCGGCACTTTATTTCCCGACGGTGTCACATCAATTAAACGTCGGATCAAACCGCTTTTTGCATCGGTAATCTTGACCGGCTTATTCGTCCCCATAAAGAGAAAGCATTTGAAACGATTTGCATAAGTCGATTTGAATTTTTCATTGACAGTCATCAATTCATGTGAAACTAAGGAATTTAATCTGGTATTGTCTTCGATCTTTGACAAATCACCATCGTGCTGAATCGCTACTAATGGATTACTCTTAAAAGCCTCTAAAGCAAAAGCATTACTGGAGCTGCCGAGGGCTTTCGCGTCAAATACGGAGTAATATCCGTCAAAAAGCGCTTGGATGATATTCAAGATCGTAGATTTACCCGTACCCGACGCTCCGTATAGCACCATAAATTTCTGCAGTTTTTTTGACTCGCCGGAGACGATAGAGCCGATCGCCCATTCGATTTTTTCGCGCTCTTCCGGTGTGTATAGCGTACCGATCAGTTTGTCATAAGCGTTCGTTTCACCTTTGGCGAGAGCATATGGCAGCCGCTTGCTGGCATAGTCTTTTTGATTAGTAGGCGTGTTTGAAAATATCAATTTCTCATCAAGCATATGAAAAGAGTCGCGCATTTGCTTCTGACAATATTTATGCCAAGAGTCGATCATTCCGCTTTCGGCATCCCACATATGCATGACCTTGACGGGTGAATCAAATTTCCCGCGATTTTCTTCCGCGTATTTATCCAGCTCCCGATCAATAAGCTGCAGCGCATCCTGCTCATCCGTCGACCATAACCCACGCTCCTCTAACCAAATCGCATAAAAATCGCCGCCGCGGATCATTAAATCGTTACTTTTTTTGATAATAAATTTGGGGTAGATCTCGATCACACCGCGTTTAGGCGAACGGGTGGAAATAAGCAAAAAATCAATCATTCACTCTTTCGCACCTCCTTTGCTGTTAAAATTTTTCTTATTACGCTTTTGCGCGCATTCGTTTCATGAAATGTTGCGGGCTTTCCATCATCCATTCATTTTTGCCGATAATGGAAAATATCAATTCCTGTCCGTCTGTTTCTCTGACACGAATCGAATTTTTTCCATTCGTAAACCACACCGCTACTTTTTCGCCTGCAAGTGTGGGAAAAAGATTGGTAAATTGTTCGTACACTTCTTTATGATTCATCGTTCGTTCCCTCCAATAAACTCATCCAAATACCAGCACATCTGATACCAGATTTCCACCATGCGCATGTCTCGCGGGGGAATTTTTAAGGTAAATAGTCCTCCGGCACCGTTTCTGCGATATTTGCGGTTCATAAAAATATCCAAATGTTTCTCGATTGTTTTTGCATCGAAATTTTCGTCATCCATTTCCGACAATCCCATTGATTCCACCATACTCCAAAACCAATTTTTCAAGCGGTCGCCCTCGCTCGGATCGTCCATAATATTTTCTTCTATCCGAAGCGCCAGAGCCGCCATCATTTCCAAGACGCTGCATGGCCTATTATCTAAATAATGCGCGATTAGCGCATCGTCATAGCGGCATTCGTAACCAAAACGATACCGTAGCTCGACACCGTCATCCTCACGATTAGCATCCATCGGCAGGACATAGAAAAAATCCGTTTCATCCAATTTATGCAGCATTTTTAAATGCCCGCGTCCACCAACCAAAGACACAATCCATGCAAAATATTCTTCTTTCAAATACTGCTCATCCATTCAATTAATCACCTCGCCAAATATGGCTTTCTTGCTAACACCTCGGCATAATCCTCTAAAGATTTTAAAATTTCGTAGTCGCATTTACGCGCATCATTCCGCACAAAAACCGAATCTTCTTCATACTCGCCGAAATGATTCAATGAATCTTTACCGATGATTTCCTCGATTTCATCCTCAGATAAAACTTCGTCGTTATCATCTGTCAGCGTGCCGTCCGCATATAAAGTCAACGAAATAGTTTCGTAATCATCATACTCATCTAATTCGTTCGGAGAAATCACATATGCTCTATCCTGTGACTGCCGAGGAGCTTCTTCGACATAGTCTCGAATATAATCGTTGTAACGAGTTCGTTCTTCTGTTGTTATTTCGTGCTGTCCAGATTCTGCTTTAACTTTTTTTCTTTCGCTCAATGCGTCTTTGACCGAATTAATCTCTTCCTCGGCGATGACTGCATATTTTTTCTTAAAATAAAAACGAGCCAGCAGCGCACCCGCTGCCGACCCTGTAAGTCCCGCCAAAATATAATATTTATTCATAAAGTTCACCCTCACTTTTTATTGTCATTACTGTGATCGCCAATCCGCTGAAAAGTGCCGACACGCTTAATAAAACACCTCCGGCGATATGGCGTTTTCTTTTACTGTCTAAAAGCCCATCCAGTTCCATTAATATCTCTGTAAGCAAATTCAAGCTCGCCTGCCTCCTCCGGACAAAATCCCGATTCCGCCGACAAAGCACATTCCTGCCATTACCGAAAAGATATACGACGCTAATATTTTCATTCTTCATTCCTCCTATCATAATGCGGAAAAATAATGACCGTCTACTTGAAATAACGGCACGCCGTATCTGCTGTAGCCTCCGGCATTAAAGAAAACGCAAGCGTAATTTTGTCTGCCTGCGATTTCTTCCTCAACCAGTTTTATAAAATCCTCGCGGACTTCACAGCGGTTAATACGCCCATTACTCAAGCACTCAAACTGATTGCGCTGATAAATAACCTCTGCCACCGTATCGGGAAAATCATCATGCTCCACGCGGTTTAAAATCGTATCAATAACCAAACGTTTCCCATACTCGCTCTCACCCTCAGCCTCAGCCATCGTAACTATTGCCATCAGCTCGATTTCCTCACGAGTATAAACATTTTCCTCCGGTAATATCGGCGCACAGCATACCGTGTGAAGTGACTCATCATAAAACGCATTGTTATCATTTTCAGCAGTCATCGCCGTCTGGCTTACAAATATCAATGTCGTCGCAAGTAAAGCTATCATTTTTTTTCGCATTTTCATAGTTCTCTCTCCTTTTTAAAAGCGCTCCCAAAATTATGAGAGCGCCTGTTAGTTCTTAGATTTCATCTAAAATATTCCCATCTACATTAAAATCTAACCAAATCGCCGCCTCGTAACCCTCCAGAAAATTTCTAGACGAGCGACGATTGACATTATAAATGCCAAAATCCACATAATTCTGATAATTCTGATCGTCCGGTTTATATGCCCAGCCTATAATTTGTCCTGCCTTGGTACGATCAAATCCCAGCATATCATAAACATCGTTTAAGAATAAATATCCGTAAGTATGCAGGCGATCATTAGCTTGGGCTTGCTGACTTAAAAGAAACGATAAATTATAATCTGCACTGTCATCCCAAGCCAGTGTCATCCCTTTTTCAAAGCAACGCGCATAAGGACTAAAACTATCGCCGTCGCTTAATTTAACAGATTTTTTAACTGTTTTTTCTTTACCGGTTTCGGGATCAGTGATTTTTTCTTTGATTTCCTGCGCTTTCAAATTGTAGCGCACCTCTTTTTCTACCTCGTCTCCGAAACGCTCCGCTACTCGTTTGCGGTATTCCTTAAAACTGGTATCCACTGCCGTGTAAGCCGCGCCCAATGCCGCATGACGTTTTTTGATCACATTATTCGACGCTAAAATACAGCCAATGCCTGCGACTTCGATTAATACCGCCGGGAGGTAAAGCTTTGCGCATTTTAAAGCAGTCTGCGCATAAACGATCGCTAGATCTTTTTTGCTGTCATCAGCAGTGTATTCGTCTGCCAAATCTTCATTTTCAGCACAAGCGTGAATCTTTTCAATATCCTCATGACTTGCAGCTAAAATTTCATTTACTTTTAAACTTGCACGGCACGCTAAAACAAAACCGCCTACGACACTGACTACACCTGCTGCCAGCAAAATCTCCGGCGAATTTTTCTCGATCTTAAATTTGCTTTTGTAAAATATCTTTTTCGCGCCTAATGTTAAATCGTTCTTTGTCATTATTCTTCCGCTCCCTTATTTTTCTCTAAATGGTCAATTAAATATTGGGTATACCACATGATCTTTTTCAAATCTTGGATCCCGTTTTTCTCTTTCCAACGGCAAGCGTATTTCAAAATATTTGCCGTACAAGCCGCTTCAATACCGCACAATCCTGCGGTAAAGGCTTCTATTACTTCTATCGTCTCTAATCCGTTCGCTGAAATATAATGCGCCGGATGTGACACCATTTTATCGTCTGATTCGTACATTTTCTTTCCTCCTAATCTATCGGCATGGGTTTCGGCAGCTTGATAATATAGCCGTCACGCACACGGACGACATTTGCCGATTGAATATCTTTCCAGCCGTATTTATTCACTGTATAATTATCGGTCGAAATATCCGCCATATCATATAAATCGCCGACACTGACGATTGAGAATTGATCCAGCATATCGTTCATCCTATCCAATACCGCCTCGGCATCGCCGCGTGTGTTAAAAATGATTTCATCATACTCATAGCCTTTCGCTCGTCGGCTGCGATCCTCTTTCACGCGGCGCTCTCTATCATCAAAATATCGTCCGTAGGATACTTTAGACGCAGTCGAGCGGCGTCGGTCTTTACTGCCGTTAAATAAAAATGCGTCAACCGTATCAGAAATGGCATTTTTCACTGCTGGGATTACGACATCGGTTACAATATACTCTTTCACACTATCGATATCCTCAGCTAAGAAAATATCGGCGAATTTCAAAATCTTATTTTTCTTTTTCACTTTGGCTGCACCGCGCACGATTTTTTCGTTTTTGTGTACAGACGGAATTTTTTCCTCGTTCATCTTGACCTCCTGTTTTTAGGCAAAATAAAAAAGAGAAAGCACTTGTAAGTACCTTCTCTTTTAGAAATAACCTTTTCGCTCTGAGGTTTAATCCTCGTATTCGTTTTCATTACTAACATCGATTACATCGTCTTCGGATTTCGTTTTACCGTTTCGCTTTGCTTTCAGTTTCGCATACATCGGTTTTACCGCAAATTTGTAGGTTAATCCTCCTACAATCGCCAGCAAACCGATTCCTGCTGCCACCTTTAAGCCGTTAGCAGAACCAGTTTTCACGATTTCCTCTACATTTTCTGCAACCTCGTTTGTCATGATTTCGTTTTCCATAATTATTATCCCCTTTCAGATTTAGAAAAATAGTTACTTTCTTCATTAAAGCGCTTGTATTTTTCGCGCTTAGCGGCGCATATAGTCGTAGCGCGGCGCAATATCATAATCTAATACCAAGCATGGCGAACCATCGTCTGCTAACTGGGCAGAAAATGTCGGCTCAATCAAACCATCATCCACATTCCAGCCAATGCTATCCCCGATTTTAATAGTCTTTAGTCCTATTTCCCAGTAAAAATCATTGAGTGATACATACGTATCAACCAAAAGACGGCGGCTCATCGCATTTGCCGCTTGTTTCAAAGTTTCAATATCCGATTTAAAATATCTGTCGCTGATCGCATCATAACAAAGCGTTTCACCCTTACCCGTTAGAACAACGGTTTGATTTTTTAACGGTTTCTTTTCGATTTTTTCCTTAGCCACTGCGTCACGCACTGCCTGTTCCTTTTTCTCGCCAATCGTCTCGACCACTTTATTGCGATAGTCTTTAAGCGTTGCCTCAGTAAGCATATACGCGGTAGTTAATGCGGCATTACGGCGCAGATTAATTGAGCTTGCCCCTACTAAGCACGCCGTCGACACTACGCCAATGGCTACGGACGGCAGATAGCATTTATAGCTGGCTTTTACTTTTTTCTCCCAAGAAAGCTTGTCCGTATCCTGCGTCTCTTTCTCGTTTTGGATTAAAATTAACGCTTTCGGTGTCGCTCTGACTGCTGTCACTGTCATGCTAAACATTCCGACGATCCCTAATCCCGTTAATATTTCCGGTGAATGCTTCGTGAGTAATACCTCCGTGCTTTTCACTGCTTTTTTCAAACTATTATTCATCTAAATCTCTCCTTTCAAAATCATGCCTAAAATAAAGTCAATATATTTTTCGCTTCGTCACGCGCCATGACGAAAATATAATCTTTTTCATGCTTTTCTGCTAAAAGAGCAAATTCGTCCATCTGCTCGATGAAATGTGTAATTATCTTTTTGGGTGACAGTTTAGGATTTTGCCTGATACGGCACATAATTTCCTCCGCCGCCCATCTCGCATAGACGCGCTCGTTAAACCAATACTCCGGCCAATTCGCCTTTGGTAGAAACAAATACCTATCTTTGTATTGTCTGATCGTTTCGATTGCATCCGCCATATTTTTCTCCTCCAAAAAAAAGAAAAGAGCCTTTGCGGCTCTCTATTTCAAAATGGCTTTTGCTACTTCTTCTTTAATTTTGCTTTCCATAATTTTTGAATCCGTCAATGCGCAAACACACGTCGCTATTGCACTGATGACAGATGCCGTCATTGAAATCATTCTTAATTTATTCATAGCGTTCGCCTCCTTTCACTAAAGCGTTTGTATTTTTCGCGTCTACAACAAATACTCCGATAAATGTGGCGGGAAAGAAAACGAGATTATATAACACTCCAGACCGTCTTCGGTCACACTGAATGTATGGTCAAAATCGATCCATGAATATCCGTAAAAACTCTCACCTTCATAAATATCCCATCCCAAAAGCTCTCCGCCGTTTATTCCCAGAATGCCTAAAAATTCATAAAACTCGTTTAAAGAAGCGCTTCCGCGCAAAGCAAAGTTACGATTGAAATGATACTCAGCCAAAATCACGTTTTCTACGGTTGAGTTAAAATATCTACCGCTGTAATCATCGTAAAAAAGTTCATCTCCCCCATTTTCGGTTTTAAGCACCTCGTCCGCGTTAAATTTTTCTTTTGCGACTTCTGTCTTAATGTTATTATCAGCCTCATCTCCATATAGTTCTGCTGCTTTCTTACGATAATCTTTATACGACTGCTCAAGCAACAGATACGTGCCGACCAAAGCTTTTTGCTGTTTTTGATTTAAAATATGTGCTCCGAAAATACAAGTAAGCGAAATGCCTACTGCCGCAGCCGTGGGAATATAATAAATCCACGCCGTCTGTACTATTTCAGGCTTACTTTGCGCATTTTCTTCCTCAATTTTTTCCAATGCTTTAGGAGTAGCCTGCACGGCGGAAACAACCGCACAAATCGTACTCGCACCGGCGGCGAGGCTTAAAATTAGCGAACCGTGCTTTTCGAAAAAATGCTTACTGTTTTTCATTCCTTTGATTAGGCTTGCCGAAATATTATTCAATTTTACTCCGCCTTTCGATCCTCTCCCAAATAGTCTTGTCTAATAAATGACCAACGAATAAACCCAACATCCATACGAATAGCAATCTCATTTTTCTTTTCATTTTCCTCTCTCCTTTTCAGCAAAAAATAAAAGAGCCTCTGCGGCTCTTCTTAAAAGATGTGATGCACTTTGTTTTTTCCCTCGACATCTAAATGCACACGCTTCGCAAAATCCATGCCCATTTGCATAGCCAAGCCTGCTGCGAAATAAACGCCTAATGTTTTTACTATTGTTTTCATACTTATCACTCCTTTCATTAAAGCGCTTGTATTTTTCGCGCTAAATATCTCCGTGGTCAAACACCGTCTCCCAGCGTTCCTTTTTGAGCGGCTTCATTTTTAGCGCCCACATGATTTGTCTGATCGTCACTGTAGAATATAGCCCGTCCTTACACTTTCCTGCTTTTTGATCAAAATATGCCTTGAATCGAGGGTTAAGATAAATTTCATTGGCTAACCACGGATCTATTTCGCTCCACCAAGTAGTTTTAGTGCGTACATCGAATCTTTGCTGGATCACAGCCAAGCCTTTATCTGTAATTAAATATAATGTACAGCGATTATATACAGGATGATTGCAAATATATAATTGTCCGTACACGGCGTGAAAGCGCGCCGGTTTCTCATAGTGATAGCGCATATTATTCTCCTAAAAAAAAGAAGAGTCCTCGCGGACTCCCCTTTCATCAATACCAATCATCTTCCTCATCATAAACTACTGTTTCTATGCCCATGACTTCCTCGTATGTCGGGTATAATGCGTCGTATTCCTCGTCGGTAAAGCCATAATGGTCCACATCCGTGGAATTGCCGCAATTAGGGCAAACCAGACTGTCTTCCCACTGATCCTCAAATTCCATTTGGCTACCGCAATTTTCACAAATATATACACCCGTTTTCATAGCCTCAAGCTGCTTTTTGTTGAAAAATTCCATAGCTTATTATCTCCTTTTCGTCTGAATATGCTACTTACTTTATAACATATTCGCCATGATTAGTAAAGGGATAAAGAGCTCTATATCGCCTTTCTATAAGAGCAATTGTATTTTTCACGCGAAAAACGAAGAGCGATTGCATTCCTCGCTCCTCCTTAAACTATTACTTCGTTGGTCTAAAACGATTAATCAAACCTTTGAATGTCTGGGAGGTAAATGTCCCTTTTTCTTCAAATTTAAATCCGCGTCCCATCCATACTCCGTAAAAGATTAGCGGTAAAACAATCCCGGCTATATCTATACCGTATCTCAAATATTGATCTTTCTTTTTCGCAGCGCTGTCCTCGCTGTTTTTGTTCTCTTCAATCTTGAGTTTGTATAGTTTCACCAGATTATCTACCATCATTGTCCTTTCTTCGCTGTCTTCAGGCAGATTGCTTAAATCCTCCAAAATATACTTAATTTCCTCGTTTAACAATTCTTTTGTCTCATCCATATTATTTTCTCCTTTCGCGTAATATGTTTCATAAAAGGACTTGTGTTTAACGCGTATTGTATTTTTTAGAGGTTACGACAAATGTCACTTGCGCGCTCCTTTCGATTTCTTCTATCGGTTTCGCTAACTCCAAAAATAAATACGGTTCGCTATTTTCATCAGATTCTGCGATACGCAGCGCGCCAGCTGTTTGCCGGATATAAGTATATAGAGCAAGTACATAACAAAGCGCATAGCCAATAACAAAACCAATCAACCCGTATACAAATGCATTTCCCATCAATCTCTCTCCTTTTCGTTTTACTAAATTATCACGATTATTCGCAGTCCGCGTATGGAAAATAAAAAAGCAGAAGCATTTTCAGCCTCTGCTTTGAAATCATCCGCGCTCTTTATTTAATAACCAAAAGAATCGGCGATAAC
This sequence comes from Clostridiales bacterium, assembly GCA_003343815.1. Classification (GTDB taxonomy): domain Bacteria; phylum Bacillota; class Peptococcia; order Peptococcales; family Peptococcaceae; genus QAKL01. The sequence goes on along the minus strand of QAKL01000139.1, from coordinate 3,342 downwards.
GATCGTAATAAGTATCTTTACAACAAGGAATATCTAACTTAGCTTTCAAATAATCATACGGCACGCCCTCGGTTACGCCTTTTAGAATATATTTAGCCAAATCAGGATCAGCCTCTTTGCTAATGCGCTCCAGCATATCAATTCTGTCCGTATAATAAATTCGCGCTTCAGCTTTTACCGCCGTATGATCACTAACATTTTTATTATCCGGACAACAAGTATTCATCTTGCTGCTTTCAACCATGCTGATCGCATTCAATGCCTTTTTCCAAATCGGATACTGCATGCAAAAATGCTTCAACTCATGATAACGGTGGCGCTCTATCCAGTATTTATTCTTTTCCGATAATTCTGCTCGCACCTTTAATGTCATAGGTTTCACCTCTTAAAAATATTCTGGCTTTTGCGCGCTTAGCCTGTAATCTATTCTAGGATAGAAAATAAGAATAGTAAAAGCAACTAAGGTGGTTTTTGCGCAAAAAATAAGACCCGATGCCGTATCGAGTCTAAACTTCTGTCTCCTCCTCTCACAAGAGGAAGTGTATATTTCGCGTACTATTTATGTAAATATTCATCGAGCCAGCGTTTCATCGTACTCTCGCACGGATAATCCTCAAAGCCCAATGTTTCAACAGTGATCAGCCCTTCTAATACGCCTGAAATTAATTCCGCTTCGTATTGCTTATATGGGAAAGCCATATCGGGAATTACTCTATGTATCGTACCGCAATAATTGCACATTTTTCGTTCAACAAATATCCGCTTAATAGCGCGATGTTTCGTGCGTAGATTCCTCGGCACACTGTCATAATGTTTCAGCTCACCGCCACATAGCGGACAGGCTTTTGAATCATCACTAATAATTTTCAGCCGCTTCTTTCGTTTGGTAATATAAATATTATACTACTAAGCGAGATATTTTGCAAATAAATATGTATCATATTGGAGCCCTTTCGCGTAAATGGTGTAAATTTGGTGTAAATGTTGGTTTATCTAATCGTTAATCGTTTTGCTACAAGCTATAAACACGATAATTATCGATTTAAAGTGTGCCGACAATTATGTTTGTCTTAATTTCAACATTTTATAAATGGTAATTGCTTTTATTTCAGCCTATCGCTTGATATTTTTAATTTCCCGTCCATGATAATAATACTCGTTTTTCCTGATATTTAAGCATTTTAGCAAGCTTTTTTTATCTAAGTTCAAATTTTGCCTGACTAAGGCTAAATCGACCTCGATTTTTTCTTCCGCTGCTGCAAATAGCATTTGATTACGCTTTTTCACCGTCACTATATCATCGGCGGCACACAATTTAAATAAAGATGATCCGTCGCGTCTGCCGCAAAATAAACATACTCTTTGAACGAGTCAGCCGCCTGCGCACCGAAAGAGAATTAAGCCGGCAGGTTTTATCCGACAAATTAGAAGCGCTGGCGATTTATGTCTGCTGCGGCTCTATTTCAGCATTGAGGACAAGCAGCGCACAGTGACGGATATCGAGCTATACGGCATTGCCAAAATTCTCAATGTTTCCGTCACTGAATTGTTCGAAAAAAAACTTTTTCGACAACTAAGCGTTAATTCGAACTTTTTTGCCGTAATTTAATCTTTTTTTAACTATTGCTTTAACATTTCGTACACCTTCTTGTACTATTATATACTATAATTCAGTTTTATCTAATATTTTTCTTGTTTAGTTCGATAAGCTTATTCTAATTTGACATTGCACCTGTCATGGCCTATACTAATTATAGGAATTGAGATTGAGATAATGCTCATCCGAGACATATTTTTTTTAGAAATATACTCTATTCAAATAAGACATACATAACTTTTGCACAAGGAGGTCTTGATATGTACAAGATTTTAACCCGTAAGGAATTAAATCATACGGAAACTTTAATTGAAGTCGAAGCTCCCTTTGTCGCCCGCAAAGCAGAGCCCGGACAATTCGTTATCTTACGCGCCTGTCCCGAAGGCGAGCGTATCCCGCTCACGATTTGTGATTTCGACCGTGAAAAAGGCAGCGTCACTGTCATTTTCCAAGTAGTCGGCGCAACGACCAAAAAATTAAACTCGATCCCCGAGGGCGGCTACGTCCAAGACTTTGTCGGTCCTTTAGGCAACCCGACCGAAACCGATGGTTTAAAGAAAGTCGCGGTAGTCGGCGGCGGCGTCGGCTGTGCGATTGCTCTGCCGATCGCTAAAAAGCTGCACAATTTAGGCGCTGAGGTTGATTTAATTGTCGGTTTCCGTAACAAAGATTTAGTTATCTTAGAGGACGAGTTTAAACAATCCTGCACGCGCTTACATTTGATGACCGACGATGGCTCTTACGGCCGCAAAGGCATGACTACCGAAGCCTTGAAAGATTTGCTGGATCAAGGCGAAAAATTTGACGAAGTAATCACCATCGGTCCCCCGATCATGATGAAATTTGTCTGCAAATTAACCAAAGAATATGGCGTAAAAACTATTGTCAGCATGAACCCGATCATGATTGACGGCACAGGTATGTGCGGCGGCTGCCGCTTGACTGTCGGCGGTCAAACCAAATTCGCCTGCGTGGACGGACCGGATTTTGACGGTCACGAGGTCGATTTTGACGAGATGATGAGCCGTAACGGTACCTATAAAGAATACGAACGTCATGCTTACGAAGAAGCCTGCAATCTTTTAAATAAGGAGGTGCAGTAATATGCCTAATATGTCTCCTACCAAAAATCCTATGCCTCATCAGGAGCCTGATGTGCGCAATAAAAACTTTGCCGAGGTAGCTTTGGGCTATTCGGAAGAAACTGCTTTAAATGAGGCCGAGCGCTGCTTGGGCTGTGCCAATGCCCCCTGTATTTCCAAATGCCCGGTCGGTGTTAATATTAAAGGCTTTATTGCCAAAATTAAAGAACATGATTTCGAAGGTGCTTATCAAACTATCAGCGTCGATAGCTCGCTCCCTGCCGTCTGCGGCCGTGTCTGCCCACAGGAAAGCCAGTGCGAAAGTGCCTGCACCCGCGGATTCCGCGGCGATCCGGTCGGCATCGGCCGCTTGGAGCGTTTCGTCGCAGACTGGCACGCAGCACAGGAGAATTTAGTAATTGAAAAGCCTACCCCCAACGGTCACAAGGTTGCCGTAGTCGGCTCCGGCCCCTCCGGCTTAACCTGTGCCGGTGATTTAGCCAAAGCAGGATATGCGGTCACCATTTTCGAGGCTCTGCATATCCCCGGCGGTGTGTTGGTTTACGGTATCCCTGAGTTCCGTCTGCCGAAATCTATCGTCCAAAAAGAGATTGACAATTTGAAAGCTTTGGGCGTTACCATTGACACCAACGTCGTCATCGG
>QAKL01000082.1 GCA_003343815.1 Clostridiales bacterium | reverse complement strand
TTACAAAGTGCTGGAAGTTCCGCATTATCACTTGCAGGTGCTTTAGCATCCGCAGCCTCAACGATTGCATCCGCAGCAAGTACAACTGCTGCACAAGCAAGTGCAATCAAAAGTATTACTAGTGGAAGTTATCTAAGTAATAGCGGTTCTTCAAAATCTGGTAAAAAGAAAACAAGCAAAAAGACATCATCCGCACCGAAATTACAGACAGCCTTACCGAAAAATGGGAAGTTCTTTCATAATGCGAAAGGTAGCTTGGTAAGAGGACATATCGTTTCAGAGCTTGGAGAAGATGGAAACGAAATGGTTATTCCACTTTCTAAACATCGAAGCCGAGCATTATCCTTGTGGAATCAGGCAGGGCAGATTTTAGGCGTTACAAAACATGCCAAGGGTGGAATTGTTGGCGGTTCAGCTAAGACAGGAGCAACGGCATCATCTGGAAGCAGTCAGACAGTCATTAATGTTGGCGGAATTACGATCAGCGTAAATGGTAGTGGAAGCATCGTAGATGATATTAAGAACGCCAAAGGAGAGATTGCTGATACAATCATGCAGGCGATTGCAGATGCCGTAGGATCAACAGCAAGTAACAGGACAGCGGAGGTTATGTGATGGACATATATATTACTGGTAAAAATGCAAAGGGAGCGAATCAAAAGATTCAGCTTCCAGTGATTCCAGAAGAGATTGAAACATCACTTGATGGAAAATTTGCAGAGTATGATATTTATAGATTCGGGCAGATCAACGTTCCGAATGGTAAAAACTTGTCAGAGCTTGGTTGGGATAGTTTCTTGCCCGGAGAATCAAGAAAAGGCATGAAATTTGTTCATAAGTGGACTGATCCAGCGGTATTGGATGCGTTGCTGAATTACTGGACAGTGCATGGAACAGTTGTAAATGTCTGTATTACAGGAACAAAGATCAATAAAGACATGATGATCTCACAGTACGTTTCCACGATTAAAAGTCTGAAAGATTATTATTATACAATCCGATTTATTGATTATGAGAAAATCAGTGTATCATCAAGTAAACGAAAGCGAAAGACAACCAAAGTAAAAAAGAAAAAGGTTAAGGTAAAAAAAGGTCAGACGTTGCGTAAGCTTGCAAAGAAATATCTCGGATCGAGTAAAAAGTACAAGTTAATTTATAATGCCAATAAAAAACTCATTGATGCAAGGAACAAGAAGGAACGCAAGAAACATCCGAAAAAGAAGATCAGCAAATACACGATCTATAAAGGACAGGTGCTTGTGATCCCTGTTCCAAGCAGTAAATCCGTTTCAAATTCTAAAGTCACTGAACTTAAGAAAGCAATGAACAAAGACGGATATTCCAAATTGAAAGTTGACAAAAAGCTGACTTCCGCTATGAAATCTGCCATGAAGAAGATTAAGATTCGAAGAGGCAGACGAGGGAAAGTGGTTAAATTTGTGCAGAAGATTGTCAGAACTAAACAAGATGGAATTTACGGATCAAAGACAGCAGCAGCAGTGAAAAGATATCAGCGAAAGCATAAATTAACTGTTGACGGCGTTGTAGGTTATAAGACTTTGTTAAAGATGATAGGAGGATAAATCATGGCAAGTTTGGCAAATCCGCAGTATAAAGCCGTGGTAAAGACATCATCCGGCAAGAGATATGATCTTTTTAAATCACGAGTTATTTTAGATTTAACGATCTCCGATGATCCTGATTCGTTAGCGAAAGAAGTCAGTTTAACAGTAATGAATGCCGTTCAAAATGGGGCTACACTATCAACCTTGATACAGCCGTCAGACCGATTATATATTTCTGCCGATGTTGGGAATGGGTACTTTGAAGTATTTCGAGGTGTGATCTGGGAAAATGACAGAGTTACAGACACCGAGAAGGAAGTAACGTTTACAGCGTATGATTATCTTATTTATATGATGAAATCACAGGACTATTTTTATTATAAGTCTGGACTTAGTACAAAAGAGATTGTAAAGAAAATCTGTACCGCTTGGAAACTGAAATTAAGCTATAGTTATGGCTCGATCAAAAACAAAAGAATCAAGCCAGTTCAGAAGAATATCGGAGATATGATTATATACGTGCTTAACAAAGCAAAGAAAAGTATTTCCAGCCGTTATATTTTCACGATTGAAGGAACGACTGTGATTATAAAGTATGCAAACAAAAATTCGACGATTTATAAATTGAAAGAAGGAAAGAACGTTATATCTATTGAACTGAAAATAACGATGGATGATATCGTTACCAAAATAAAAATTTATGGAGAGTCGAAGAAAAACTCGATTCCACGACTTTCAACATTATCTAAGAATACATCGAAGTTTGGTACGATCCAAGATATTATGGACAAGGACAAAAAAGAAAAGCTGTCTAAGGTCAAGAAACAGGCACAAAACAAGCTTAAAAGAAGTGCAAAAGTCAAACGAGAATACACAGTGACAGCGATCAGTAATCCTAAGATCAAACGAGGCGATACAGTCTATGTTGATTGTGGTACCGCTGGAATCAAGGGAAACAAGACAGTGAAAAGTATATCTCATGACTGTGTTGCTGGAACAATGGACGTTGTTTTTTATTAAAGGAGATTGCTAGTTATGAAGCAAGATGGAAGAAAAAACTTTATTCGGATGATCGAACAGATTTCAAAGGGAAATAACAGCGAAGCAGTAAATATTATTGCAGAACTTGGAACGATGAAAGCTGGTGGCGTTCTTCCAGATTCTTACCCAGAAGGATCAGAACCAGACGATGATTATTTAGTATTATCTGGAATAGAGACAGCAGAAGGAGACAGGGTTTTATTGATCTGGACAGATGCAGAAGAACTTATTGTAGTTGGAAAGGTAGAAGGAGGTGGAGACGATGCCGGATAATCTTTTTCCCGAGGAATACGACAATGACGAGGAATATTTAGACGATGAAGAGAACGAAGGAACTGACGAAGAAAATACAGAAGAGGACGAAGATGCCGGTTATAAGCCGAGCATCTTTTTTGATTTTGACACAGGCGACTTTGTTACGCTTCATGATGGAAAATTAAAAGAGGCATCCGGGTTCGAAGCGTGGGTGCAATGGTGTTACAAAACGATCATGACACAAAGATATGCTCATGAGGGATATTCCACCGACATTGGGATTGACTATGAAAGTGCCTTGCAAGCAGATAGTCGTGAAGAGGCAGAAAGCATTTTACAAAGAGAGATTGAAGAGGCGTTAATGGCTGATCCGTCCGAAAGAACTTTGTACGTTGGGAATATTACGTTTCAATGGGAAGCAGATCATTGTCTTGTAACAGTACAAGTACAGGGAATCGACGGAGATACAGAGATAACAACAAGTTTTAAAAGTGAGGTGGGCTAAAAATGGCATTGGAAGCAGAAGAAATGGAACTTCCCGATTTTTTGGAAAATTCGAGTGAAGATGAAATCCATGAGAAAATGCTGGGAAATTTGCCAGAAGATATTGATAAATCGGAGGGCGGATTTCCGTGGGATTTTACACGACCAACAGCAATAGAAATATCAGAACTTAAAGAGTACGTTCTTGTAGAAGTTTTAAAGTGCCTTTTTCCAGCTACCTGTGAAGAATCGTATTTGTTAGATTATCACGCAGATGAGCGAGGAGGCATGGTGCGAAGAGAATCAGTAAACGCTTCGGGATATGTGACAATTACAGCAAAAGCTGGACTTGTAATACCCCTTGGCTATGGATTTTCAACGGAGGCTGACGATGAAGGAAATACCATAGAGTTCGTAACGATTGAAGAAGCTACAGTTGATACTCTGGGAAATGCAAAAATACCAATTGAAGCAGTAGAAGGAGGAGCAGATAGCAATGTTGGAGCAAATACAATCGTATTGCACACAGGGGACGAGAATGGAGAACTTCTCGACGAGATTATATCTGTAACAAATGAAGAACCGATCACTGGTGGTTTGGATGAAGAGGACGATGACACTTTGAGAGAGCGAATCGTTGAATACGATCAAAGTCAGGACGTTTCGTTTATAGGAAATGTTGCCGATTACAAACGATGGGCATTATCGGTTGCTGGTGTAGGTGCTGCAACTGTTATATCGGCAAAAGATACATCGGGTACAGTTAAGATCATTTTGCTAGATCAGAATGGACAGCCGGCATCAAAGCAGATTCAAGATGCCGTTTATGATTATATTATGAGTCCAGACGATGGAGAAGCACGTTTAGCACCGACAAATGCCGTTTTAGAAATAACAACCCCTGATACAGTCACAATTAATGTCGCAGCGGTTGTGTATCTGAAAGAAGGAACGATTCGAGAGGTGCAAGACAGCTTTAAGACAGAATTGCAGGCATATTTATTGAACGTATCTTCGGATGCAACCGATAATGTTGTCAGAATATCAGCGATCAACTCATTACTTAGTTCTATATCCGATATTTATGACTATGAAAATGTACAGATAAATGACGCAGCCAAAAACGTTGAATTTACGTCTGGACAAATGCCTGTGCTTGGAACTATAGCATTAACGGAGGGCTGATTTATGTGGTATAAAACAGAACTTATGGAGCAAATCTTAACCAGTGAGAGTGCAAAGCGAATGATTGATTATGTATCTCCTATTTACGGAAAATCAAGAATCGGTCTTTGGTTGTTTCAGATCATCGGTCTGGAATTAGACGATGTGAAAGAGATATGTGACGACATTTACGATCAAATCTTTGTAAGTCGTGCCACATGGTCGTTGCCGTACTGGGAAAAAGCGTATGAAATAACGCCTCTTCCAGATCAGACAATAGAACAAAGAAGGCAGCAGATTCAGCAAAGGAGAGTAAAAAAGGCTTTAAATCCAGCACGTTTTGAAAAGATTTTATCATCTTTGAGCGGTGTTGAAGCAAAGATCGTTGAAAACACTGGTAAGAATACATTTCAAGTGATTTTTTACGGAACAGTTAACAACTATGATGAAGTATTAAGAAGAATTGAGCAATTAAAACCAGCACATCTTATATGTGATGTTCGTATCTCGGAAGCGAGTGAATCAGAAACGAATATTAATTATGTGATCGTGTCAAGTGTATGCGAGCATTCTTCAACGATTATTAGTGAGGTATAAGTATGTGGGATAATACGATAATTACAGACAAAGGAATTGA
>QAKL01000035.1 GCA_003343815.1 Clostridiales bacterium | reverse complement strand
GCAGTCTTTAAATCCGCCGATATGGCAAATTTGAACTCTACCTATATTACCAATGATACTTTTTATTATTTTAACATTGTCAATATGCAGATGTGCTACAGCGAATTAAAATAATCAAATTTAGATACACGTTAAAAAACAGCCGTTTAAACGGCTGTTTTTTGTTACATATTCTGACCTTTGCCTAATTTCAGTGCTTCAAGCATATAGCTCATCTGCAATACTCCCCAGATTATCAAAACGACCGTGCTCGGCAAAAGTCCGTAATTAAAAACCATATTACCGATAAAGAGTATCGCCCAGAAAAACGGACAAAACTTTGTCGCAGTCGAATAGGCTTTGTAGCTTGCCTGCCCGATTTGGCGTTTTTCTGCCTCATCGCAGCTCTCAAACCATATTTTTTGAAATTTCGTATCATAAACGCTGCCTTTTTTCTCGGGATTGATCTGTTTTAGTAAATCTACGCACTTTTGCTGTAGGACAACCGTTAAAAAGATTACCGCTATAAATTCTCCGATAATCACTCCCCAGTTTCCTAAGTCCATATCCTCGTTTAAGCCGTTGATCGTCCCGGCCGAGAAAAAGAAAAAGCTCAAAATCACCATTAAACTGTCAAAAATCAGCGCCCAGCTGATGCGCTCCTCGATTTCGCTAATTGCCGCTTCATCCTCATTATCCCAAAGAGCAAAGGATTTTTTCGCTCTATTGTACTGATAAAATCCCGCGCCCAAGAATATAGCTGCACATAGCGGCATACCCCAAAGTGCGACGATGTAGAGTATTTGCAATATGATATACTCCGCATCAACGCTCCTCCACCAAAATCCCGCCAGAGCGCTTAACCCGCCTAAAACTCCGCCGATCAGTCCGGCAATTAATATAAGTTTAAGAAATTTCGGCAATGCTTTGCGATTTTCGTCATTTTGTATATTCATCATAATCCTCCTCGTAGCTAAAAATATCCTCGACGCTCACCTGACAGATTTTCGCCAGTTTTAGCGCCAAAGTCACCGACGGTGAGTAATCCCCGCGTTCGATCTGACTGATCGTCTGGCGGGATACCCCGACTAAGCGCCCCATCTCCTGCTGATTGACGCCCAAGCGGGCGCGGTACTCCTTTAATTTATTGTATAACGGCATCTCTCGCCCTCCTTTGACAATTATTATGGGCAAATTGACAACTATGCTTGTCAAATATAATATATCACTGACAAGTATAGTTGTCAAGCAGAAATTGAAAAAATCCCGAAAGAATTTTTCTTTCGGGATTTTTATGCGGCTTAGTTTAATTTCGCCATTTCGGCATTAATTGTTACTTCCGTGGCGCGCATAGCCTCCAAAGTATCGTCCAAAAGCTTGTCCAGCTCCCAGCCGAGCATCTCGGCGCCGTTTGCAATTACTGCACGAGAGCAGCCTGCAGCGAAATGCTTATCTTTATACTTTTTCTTGACGCTTTTTAATTCCATATCCTGCACGCTCTTTGACGGGCGCATCAATGCTCCCGCCCAAATCAAGCCCGTCAACTCATCTACCGCATAGAGCACCTTTTCCATTTCACGCTCAGGCTTCACATCGCAAGCCAAACCGTAGCCGTGCGAGCATACCGCATGAATCAGGCTTTCATCAAAGCCTGCGAGCAATTCCGGTGCTTTTTTGCAGTGCTCATCGGGATACATCTCAAAATCAATATCGTGCAAAAGCCCGACCAATCCCCAATACTCTGCCTCATCAGCATAGCCTAATTTTTCGGCAAAATATTTCATCACAGCTTCCACCGTCAAAGCGTGCTGCAAATGAAACGGCTCTTTATTGTACTGACATAACAATTTCCAAGCGTTTTCGCGATTTATTTCCATAAAAGATCCTCCTTTAATCAAGCTTGTTCGAGCCTAATTATAGGAGGATTTGGTTAGTTTGGCAAATAAATTTTTTTAATGTTTTATTTTACTCACCGTACTTTTCGCATACTCCCACGGCGTATCGCAGGTGGATTTGCCGAACATCTGATAGCACGGGCAAAAACGCGTGATGCCTGTGGCTATCATCATTGAGCCCGCGCCTACCGCCAGATTGCTTTTCCAGCCGACTCCTTTGCCAAAAAGCATAAAGCCCGCCATCGTCCGCAGAAATGCTTCAAACAAACCGATATTTCTTTTCATCACTCTAACCTCGCTTTTCTTGGAATACTCTTAGCATGCCAAGAAAGAGAAGATTAATAAGCGTGAATTTGTGGAAAACTTCTTACGCTTCCAGCGCCAATTCGTGATTGATAAAATCGCCTACTTTATTAGGGGCGATATTTAACACAAAGGCAAACTCGTCGTAAATCAATCTCTCGGCATCTTTGAAAAATTTCTCATCGGAGACGTGCATTTTACGCTTGCCCTGCTGCAGTTTCGTCTGCTGGTGAAGATACAAAGTTTTGATTAATTTTAAAATCTCATAACGATCGCCGGAATCCAATATTTTCTGAAATTCTTCTTTACGTTTATGCTCATCGTTAATCCAAACTGCTTCCGTTTCCGGCAAAGCATGAATGAGCCGCAACACTTCTTCTTTGGTAAGAATACTGCGCATTTTCGCGATCAAACGCTCATTATTCGTCGGAATATATACGGTCGCATTTTCATCGTATATCGGGCGCAAGATATAATACTCGCTCTCTTTTCCGCCGAAATCTTTGGTCGTAATCTCCACAATCCTGCAAATAGTGCTGGCTGTATACAGCACGACGTCACCTACTTCAAACATCGAACCACCCCTTTTTTTGATAAATTTATGTGTATATATCTATTTAATAATATTATAGCATATTTTTTCGTAAAAAGCCAACGAAATTGCAAAGAAACATTGTTATATTATAAAAAATATTTTTATAATATAACAATGCAGTATTATCATCTATTTTATCAATAGCAATTATAATTTCGAAAAACATTTCTTTATTTTACCCGCGTATATGTTTTTTTCAGCTATAGATTTTTTTTTCGAAATTAAGATAATGTTTCTTGACGAATATTTCATAAAAGTGTAAAATTATATCATATAGTATCGCCGCCGGATAACTACGGCGATTTTTTAATTATAAGGAGTGCTGCAGGATGGACAACCATAATGCTTATATCGAAATGGTCGGCATTACCAAAACCTTTGGCAAAGTCATTGCCAATCACGATATTAATCTCAAAGTCGAAAAAGGCGAAATCCACGCCCTTTTAGGCGAAAACGGCGCCGGTAAATCCACACTGATGAATATGCTTTCCGGCATCTATACTCCGGATAAAGGCGAAATTTATCTGGACGGTCAGCTCATCAGCTTTAGTTCGCCGAAAGATTCTATCCAAGCCAGCATCGGCATGGTGCATCAGCATTTTAAAGTTATTGAAGTCATGACTGCTGCGGAAAACGTACTTTTAGGACAAAAAGGCGGGCTTTTATTCAAAAAAGAGGAAACCGCCAAAATATCCGCGATTTCCGAGCAGTATCATTTGCAAGTTGATTTAGATAAAATCGTCGGCGAAATGTCCGTCGGCGAAAAGCAAAATTTAGAGATTTTAAAGGTGCTCTACCGCGGCGCACGCATTTTGATTTTAGACGAACCGACGGCTGTCTTAACTCCGCAGGAAACGGAACGCTTATTCCAAATCATGCGCAAGATGAAAGAAAACGGCTGTGCGGTTATCTTTATCAGCCACAAGATGAACGAAGTTATGGAGATCACCGACCGCGTCACCGTGCTGCGTAAAGGCACGACTGTGCAAACTTTAAATACTTCCGAGACCAACCCCAAAGAACTCACCGAGCTGATGGTCGGCCGCAAGATGGATTTATCCGTCGTGCGTTTAGAACAGGCACGCGGCGAGCTGGCGATGGATGTCAAAGATCTCACCGTCGTAGGTGTAGACGGGCATACGAAATTAAAAAACGTATCATTTGACCTCTATCACGGCGAAATATTAGGCGTAGCCGGGATCGCCGGCAGCGGACAAAAAGAATTATGCGAGGCTATCGCAGGTTTACAGGATGTCAAGCAAGGCGAAATTATGTTTAAAGGGCAAAATTTAGCCAAACTCACCCCGCGCAAAATTATCGAGTTGGGTATTCACATGAGCTTTGTCCCGGAGGATCGTTTAGGCATGGGCTTGGTCGCCGGGATGGACATGGTTGATAATCTGCTTTTGAAAAAATATCAAAAGCAAAAAGGACTTTTCATCGACAAAAAGCCCGCCATTGCCCAGGCGAAAAAAATTACCGATGAGTTGGAAATCGTCACTCCCGGCATTTCCAATTACCCTGTAAAAAACCTTTCCGGCGGCAACATTCAAAAAGTTCTTTTAGGGCGCGAGTTAGATTTATCGCCGGAAGTCTTGGTGACGGCTTATCCTGTGCGCGGTTTGGATATTAACACCTGCCACAAAATTTACGATTTGCTCAATGATTCCAAAAAAGACGGAGTCGCCGTTTTATTTATCAACGAAGATTTAGACGTTTTAATCGATCTCTGCGACCGTATCATGGTTTTGGCGGCAGGCGAGATCACCGGCATAGTCGATGCCCACCATATTACCAAAGAAGACTTAGGCTTAATGATGCTCGGCAAAAAAATAGAAGGCGGTGAAATGTCATGTTCCAAATAGTTAAACGCGGCGATATTACGACTTTGCACAAGACTTGTAATATGCTTTTAGCCATTCTTTTGGCACTGGCTGCCGTCGCGATATTTTTAGCCGTTTTAGGCTATAATCCGCTTAGCGTCTACATCTCGATGTTAGACGGAGCGTTCGGCAGCAGCTACCGCTTCAAGCAGACTATCGTCAATATGGTGCCGTTGGTTATCACTTCTTTAGGCATTTTGATTGCCTTTAAAATGAAATTTTGGAATATCGGCGCTGAGGGACAAATTTTGATCGGCGGTTTCTGCGGCAGTTTCTTTGCCTATAATTTTTTCTCGTGGCCGAAACCTATTTTATTGATCGTCATGCTGTTAGCCGGCTTTATCGGCGGCGGCTTGTGGGGATTGATCGCAGGTTACTTAAAAGCGCGCTGGCACGCCAGCGAGGCGATTACGACATTAATGATGAATTACATCGCGTTAAAATGGATCGTTTATTTGCAGTTCGGTCCGTGGAAGGACCCGGCGGCGTTCGGCTATCCGACGATGAGCCGCTTTGCCGACAGTGCGATTTTGCCGAAATTATTCGGTGTCAATATCGGCTGGGTGATCGCCCTTTTATTGGTTGTAATCGTGCATATTTTTATGACGCGCACCAAAAAAGGCTTTGAAATCGCCGTTTTAGGCGAAAGCGAAAATACCGGACGCTATGCCGGTATCAGTATCAAGCGTACGATGCTTCTGGCAATCTTTTTAAGCGGCGCTTTGTGCGGATTGAGCGGTATCATCCAAGCCTCGGCGGTTAATAATATTTTATCCAGCAGCTTAGCCAACGGCTTAGGTTACACGGCTATTATTACCACCTGGCTGGCACATTTAAGCGCACCTTTAACTTTGGTCGTCTGCTTTTTATTCGCCGTATTGGCGCAGGGCGGCAATTTCATCCAGACTGCGGTCGGGATTCCCTCCGCCGTCGCTACAGTCTTGCAAGCTGTAATTTTGTTTTTCGTCTTAGGCAGTGAATTATTTAATAACTATAAAATCGTCCGCAGAAACAATAAAGGGGAGGCTGAGAAAAAATGAGTTGGTGGATTGCATTTTTAAGCGCAGCAGTGGTCGCCGGTACACCGTTGCTGTTTGCCTCTTTGGGCGGTATTTTATGTGAACGAGTCGGCAATCAAAATTTAGGTATCGAGGGTATGATGATGATGGGCGCAGTCGCAGGCTTTATCGTTGCGATTAAAACCGCAAGCCCTTTAGCCGCGATGGCTGCCGCCGCTTTAGCCGGATTAATCGGCGCTTTGATTTATGCGGTTTTGGCTATTACTTTGCGTACCAATCAAGTCGTCACCGGTTTGACCTTGACGATGTTCGGCACCGGATTGGCTAACTTTTTAGGCAAGCCCTACATCAATCTGATGACTCCCGTGCGCGTCAAATCTTTCTTTGCCGCTAAAGCTATCCCTGTTTTGAGCGATATCCCGATCATCGGACCGATCTTTTTTAAACAAGATTTGTTTATTTATTTCGGCTATCTCACCGTGCTTGTGCTGGGTGTTTATCTGTTTAAAACCCGCCCGGGCTTAAATATGCGCGCCGTCGGTCAAAATCCTGCCGCCGCCGACGCTGCCAGCATTAACGTCACTTTTTATAAATATGCTCACGTCCTTTTAGGCGGTGCTTTGTGCGGTTTGGGCGGCGCATATTTATCGCTCGTTTATGTGCCGAGCTGGCAGGAAAATATTACCGCGGGCTTAGGCTGGATAGCCGTCGCCTTAATCATTTTCGCGACTTGGAATCCGTACAAGGCCGTCTTCGGCTCTTATTTGTTCGGCGGCTTAACTATTTTAGGTTTCCGCTTGCAGGGCGCCGGCATGCACATCAATCAATATTTGGTCGATATGACTCCCTATATCGTCACGATTTTGGTCTTAGTTTTCGTTTCCCAAGGACACAACCCGAAAAACGCTCCACCTAAAGCTTTAGGCGATCCGTATTTCCGTGAAGAACGATAAATCATAAAAAGCTTGAACCGCTTGGTGATATGCATCTCCGCTACATCTGATCAAACCAAGCAGGCTTTAGCCCAAGCCCTAAAAGAGCTGATGGCGAAAAACCTTTTGATAAAATAACTATTCACGATATCACCGACCTCTGCGGCATCAGACGGCAAAAATTTTATTATCATTTCGAGGATGTATATGAGCTAATGCGCTGGATGTTTCAGGAGGAAACAGTGGCTTTATTAGCAGCTCATGAGGGTACGCTTTTATGGCAGGATGGACTATTGCAGCTTTTCCGCTATATTGAGGATAATAAAGCAGTCTGCCTCTGCGCGCTGAAATCTGTCGGACGCTGGCATTTGAATCGCTTTTTCGAAACAGATATTCACGCGATCATCCACCGCACGGTAGAGCATCTCGGCGAGGAAAGCGACCGGCACGCCGGAGGAATTAATTGACTTTGTTGATCAAATGCTCGGTGACAATATCCGCGGCGCAAAAATGCGTTTTGGTGAAGTATTATAAAAACAATCATATTTTGCACACAAAAAAAGCTATGCAGAAATCTGCATAGCCTTTTAATTTGGTTAAATTGAATTATACTGCAAAGCTTGAATTAGTTACCGGAGGGGATCTCGCCGATAACGCCGTCAACGAACCACATCATGCTCAGCATTTCTTCATCGGTCAATTTCTGACCTTCTTCAACTTTCAAGTTGCCGTCCTGATCGTAAATCGGGCCGGTGAAGACATCCCACTCACCGCTGGTGATTTTCTTTTCAGCAGCAGCGACAGCATCTTTAGCTTCTTGGCTTACAGCTTTGCCGTAATCGGACAAACCGACTACGCCGTCAGCAATACCGCCCCAGTAAGAGGTCGGCTCCCAAGTGCCGTCCAAAACCTGCTGTAATTGGTCTGTGTAGAATGCACCTAAATGCCAAACAGCGGATACTAAGAAACCTTCTTCGTTAGCCTGAGACATATCTTTGTTATAGCCTACAGAGTAAGCGCCGTGCTCGGCAGCAGCCTGCTGAGCCGCAGTGGTATCCTGGTGCTGGCAGATAGTATCTACGCCCTGGCTGTCCAACAATGCTTCGGCAGCTTGTTTCTCAACAGCAGGATCATACCAAGTGTTGGTCCACATAACATAAACATTAGCCTCCGGGTTAGCGCTGCGAACACCCAAGGTGAAAGCATTGATACCGCGGATAACTTCCGGAGTAGGATATGCTGCTACATAACCGATTTTATTGTTTTTAGTAGTCATGCCGGCTACGATACCGGATAAGTAACGCGGCTGATACATTCTGCCGAAGTAATTGCCGTAGTTATCGCCCAAGATATTGCCGGAGAAATGCATAAATTTAACATCCGGATTGTCTTTAGCTACCTTCTCTACATACTGCATGTAGTTATAGCTGTTAGCGAAAATGATGTTGCAGCCCTGATCGATCATATCGTTCATAACACTCTC